>DAOSUS010000063.1 GCA_035378955.1 Candidatus Hydrogenedens sp.
TCTACAGCCTGCCAATTTTTCTGAACTATGGCTTCTCCGCGTTTCCCATAAGTTTTCTTTATAGAATCTTTAATGGCTTTTATAGCTTCTTCTCGAGGTAAAATTCCACTAATAGCAAAGAAGCAAGTCTGCATGATAGTGTTAATTCTTCCCCCCATTCCGGCTTCACGAGCAACTTTTACAGCATCAATTATATAAAACTTGATTTTCTTATCAATAATTCGTTTTTGTGTGGTTTTGGGCAAGTAATTCCATATTTCATCGGGACCATAAGGGCTATTTAGTAAGAAAATAGCGTTGTTTTCTGCCAGTTTCAATATATCGTATTTTTCTATAAAAGTGAACTGATGACAGGCTACAAAGTTTGCACGGGTAATGAGATAATTTGAATGGATTTCTTTGGGACCAAACCGCAAATGGGATACGGTCATGGAACCCGATTTTTTTGAGTCGTAAACGAAATACCCTTGAGCATAGTTTGGGGTATCTTCACCGATAATTTTGATAGAGTTTTTATTGGCTCCTACAGTTCCATCGGAACCTAATCCGTAGAATACAGCTCGAACGACACTGGGGTCTTCGGTTGAAAAATTGGGGTCGTAATCAATGCTTGTATGTGTCACATCGTCTTTGATTCCGACGGTAAAGTGATTTTTCGGTTTTTCTTTGGCTAATTCATCCAGAACACCTTTAATCATTGCCGGGGTGAATTCTTTGGAAGAAAGTCCATATCTACCCCCAATAATTCTGGGGATAATTTTAATTTCACCGTTTGTATATGCTTCATTAATTGCATTTACCACATCCAGATAAAGAGGTTCACCTGGAGCACCGGATTCTTTACAACGGTCTAATACGGCTATTTTATTTACGGATGTAGGAATAGCCTTAATAAGGGCTTTTGCATCGAATGGACGATAGAGACGAACTTTTATAGCACCGACTTTTTCTCCCTTATTTACGAGATAATCAATCGTTTCTGTAACTGCTTCACAGCCAGAGCCCATCAGAATCAATATCCGTTCTGCATCTGGAGCACCTATATAGTCGAAAAGGTGATACTGCCTACCTGTGATTTTTGCGAAACGGTCCATATACTCTTGAACAATTGCTGGACATGCTAAATAGTAAGGATTGCAGGTTTCTCTACCCTGGAAATACACATCTGGATTTTGAGCAGTCCCACGAATGACCGGTTTGTCAGGATTTAACGCTCTTTCCCGATGTGCTCGAACATATTCTTCATCTATCATGGCTCTTATGTCTTCATTGGTAAGCATTTCTATTTTCACAACTTCATGTGAAGTGCGGAAACCATCGAAGAAATGCAAAAAGGGAATTCTTGATTTCAGCGTTGCAGATTGGGCAATTAGAGCAAAGTCCATTGCTTCCTGCACAGAGGCAGAAGCCAGAAGAGCAAAACCCGTTGTGCGTGCCGCCATCACATCGGAATGGTCACCAAAAATGGAAAGGGCATGAATAGCAAGGGAACGGGCAGAAACATGAAACACAGTCGGAGTGAGTTCACCGGCAATTTTATACATATTAGGTAACATCAGCATCAAACCCTGTGAAGCAGTAAATGTGGTGGTAATGGCACCTGCCTGCAAGGACCCGTGAACAGCACCTGCGGCACCTGCTTCACTTTGCATTTCTACTACCTGCGGGACATTTCCCCACATATTTTTCCTGCCTTCTGCTGCCCATTGGTCCATAAATTCGCCCATAGGAGAAGAAGGGGTAATAGGATAAATTGCGGCGACATCATTTACCTGATAGGCAATGGTTGCTACCGCTTCGTTACCATCGAGTGTATGCATCGGTCTGTTCATAATTTTACTCCATTAAATCGGTTTTATACTAGAATTTTTCTAAAAACAAAAATCCCTCTTGCGGAGATTACTTTAATTTAAAAAGCACATTTTATATTATCTTACTTTCACATGAACAATTGCAATTTTAGAAGGAAAATTAGATTTGTAACATTAGAGAGATTACAAAATACTTTCGAATGAACAATTAAAAAGTGTCTTTAATAAATGGTTATAAAGGCAATTCTGACATATAAGGATATAAGGATATAAAGAATTGTTTTTAAAAATTTTATCCGACTGCTAATTCTTCTGATTTTTCTATTTGATGTTTTTTCTGAAGAACAGGAATGGCTCCTTTTTCCGGAAGTCCGTAAGTATCGTAATTTTTAACTGCCTGTATCAGGATAGTCAAGCCTGTAGATAATGTTTCCTCGTTTAGAGCATCTGCTGTATCATAGCGGGTGTGGTAATAATGGGCAGGACCAGGGTCCATAGCAACCAATCCGGAAGCAGGGATACCGGCACGAGTAAAAGCAGTAGCATCGGAGGAACCTAAAAACACTGTAATGGGTTTTAGTGTAAATCCACAATCCAAACCTGCTTGATATAACAGTGATATAGCCCCTGTATGGTGTGGTAATAAGCCGTTTAAATCGCGAACGATAACTCCTAACTCTGTAAAATCGCCTAAAGTATCAATTGCGAGCACAACGGTGGGCAGATTTTTTAGTTCCTCTTTATGCTTTTGAACAAAAGCCATAGCACCGCGTAAACCGGCTTCTTCACTGCCTGTTATCAAGCATACAATTTCGGTATTTTGAATTTCTAAGGGATGTTTTGAAAACCATTTTAATACTTCAACTGCGGTAACACTTCCGGTTAAATTATCATTAGCACCGGGAACTACTTGTGAAAATCTTATGAAAGAAACTGCTATCAAACCATATATAATCCCAAATACTATGGCTAATTTTCGTAGACTTTCCGGGATAAATGTTAATTCCTGTCCTTTGAAATGTTCATAAGAAAGAAGTAAGGATAGAAAGAGAAGAGCCAGCATACATATTATCAGAGATAGAACGGCGAGTTTTATATAGGGTTTCCCCCATTGATTGTATCTCATTTCATAGGCACTGTCTGCATGTCCACACAAAATAATTCGTTGGGTTATATTTTTGCTTGATGGTGTCCATCGAGCACAGACATTATTAGATTCTCTTTTAGGGAGAAAGGGGTCTAATAATTGTCGGTATTGTCCAAATTGGAACCAAATAATTGCAAGGGAAACAATTAATCCTAAAAATCCAATGTAGGGTTGATGAATAAGCACAGCAGAAGCAAAAAAAACAATGATACCTGTTACAGGGAAGAAGAAAAATAACCCCATTGGAGCTACAGTGAAAGGTTCGATAACCACTGAGTTAGCATGTTTGCTTAATTCTTCGGCTAAATATTCTTGTGTTTTATATTCACTTTCTGAACCGGGCTCACGGGGTCCGAATTTTTCTAAAATATTTTTTATCGTCTGGATAATTTCTTTAGCAATCTGGATACTTTCTCCCTTTGATATTATACTTTTATTCATCATTTTTTCTCTTCCCTATTGGATAGGTATAAAGTTTTTACGAACATTTTGCCAGAGTTGATTTGCCAATTCTTTTCGGTCGGTTCCATATATAGGTTGTTCTCCAAAAATCACGCGTGCTTTAAATCCCCGATAACCTAACAATCTTAGAAGATGGTAAGTAAAGGGTTCTGGTCTCCACCAAGCCACAAAATAACTTATTGGAGGTGTCCCATCTATTGCTTCATAGGTAATACTGGCATAATAAACTGGCATATGACATTCAACGGGTGCACTTAGAAGTGCCGGGCGAAAAGGCTGGACATCTTTTCCGCACGAAATTCGACTTTCTGCAAAGACCGCCACTCCATCTCCCATTTTCAAAGCATGTTTAATTTCTTCGTTTACCCTTTTGGTGTCCAATCGGTTGGAACGGTCAATAAAGATGATATAAAGTTTCTTAGCGACAAAACCGATAACAGGCCAATGTTCTACATCGCCACGGGCTACAAAAATACATTTCGTTGCATAATGAAGCAAAAGGGTATCTATATAGCTAATATGATTAGCCACTATAAAGCAGGGAACTTTAGGAACGGTGCCTTCAATATGAATTTCTATACCCGAGACTATGACAAAAATTCTTGCCCATGTGTGTAATAAATACCGTCGGATTTTTCGGTCTGTCTGTTCGGAGAAAAACGAAATGGGATAAACTAAACAGCGAAGAGAAAATAAGATAGGAGCCATAATAAAAAATAGGAACACTAACCTATATATGGCACGCAATTTAGAAGCGGATTTATGTAAATATTTGGCTTGCATATAACGGAAGTAAAGGGACAATAGATTTGTATTTTATAGGGTTCAAATATATAAAAAACAATTGTTAGAAGTTTAACAAAAAATTATATAAAAGACAAATGTTTATTTTCACGCTAATTCTATTTTACAATCTTATTGCGTTCTTAATATATAATATTACCTAAATTAATATATCCATAAAAACTTGAATTTTTAATTATGAGGAGAAGTAAATAGTGAATAAGAAAATATTAGGGATTTTCTTTTTAATTATTTTTCTTGTGGTTGGTGTTCCTTTTTTAGCTGTTGTAAAGAATATAATTGTTTTACAGATGGCAATGTCTTCGCAGGAAGAACCTGCACAACCTGGCAAGAAACCACCTCCTGCTCCTCCTTTATTGAATGAATCAAATTTAGTGGGAACAGCGTGGGTAGTAAAACATCCACAAATACCTGTAGCAGTAACAATAGCATTAAATTCAGGAGGACAGGCAATAGCTACAGTTCCACCGGAGTTTTCTGCACTTGCAATACAGATGATAGGAACTGACCGTCTGGCGGGGACATGGAGTGTTAACGGGGCTAAACTTATAGCCTCTGTTGATTTTAAGGGACAAAAACATACTGTTGAATGTGACATTATTGGTGATAAAATATATTATCAGGATAGAGAAATCCAACGGGCTAAATAATCTTTATACAGGAGAATTTTTATGAAACGGGGACTGGTTATTTTTTTTATCGTCCTCGCGATAATATTAGGGTTACCTTTTTTGGCAGGACTAAAAAATCAATTTTCAAGTAGTGTTCCACAAACCACTTCGGGGACAAAAACAGAAAATCCCGAAAGTCCAGCGAATTCTGCCCCTCCAGTCTCTACACCAGCAGTTCCACCCCCACAAGTACCTCAAATGCAATATCAAGTCCCTGTTGTTCCTCAGGGTCCACCAGATTTTACAGGCACAGCATGGAGCATCCCTACGCCTTATGGAGTAGTTCAGGTTAGTTTAAATCCGGGCGGACAGGCGGTTGCTTCTCATCCCATGGTAGGAACAATAACAGGGAATTGGCGAGTGCAAGGAAATAAAATTGTAGCGACTGTCTCTTTCATGGGACAAACCCAAACAGTCGCCGCAGATATTTGTGGCAATACACTTTGTTATAATGGACAACCTTTGCAGAGACTTCGCTAAAAAAGGAGTATTGTATGGCAGGTAGATTTGTTGACCAGGTTGTGCTTATTACAGGGGCTTCTTCTGGCATAGGGGAAGCAACGGCTTATGAATTTGCGAAAGAAGGAGCTAAAGTAGCATTAGTTGCTCGCAGAAAAGATAGACTTGAAAAGGTTAAAGAAACCATTATTCAAAATAAAGGAATTGCTGAATTCTTTGTCGCTGATGTTACAAATTATGAGGAATTAAAAAAAGCGGTAGAAGAAATCATTCGAACCTGGGGAAAATTGGATGTTGTATTAGCCAATGCTGGGATGGGAGTACCGGGACATATCCTGCAATTAAAAGCAGAGGATTTCCGTAGACAGTTTGAAACAAATTTCTTTGGTGTTATTAATACTATTGAACTAGCTCTGCCCTATCTTATTAAACAAAAAGGGCGGTTAGGCATTGTTGGAAGTGTAGCAGGAAGGGTTTTTACTCCCTTATCTGCACCATATTGCAGTAGCAAGTCTGCAATTGTTGCACTTTCGGAATGTATATATTATGACCTGAAACCTATGGGGGTATCTGTAACCTTAATTACCCCGGGGTTTGTCAAAAGTGAAATACGCCATAAAAATAAATATGGCGAATTGACTGACCGCCCTGACCCGGTTCCTTCATTTTTAGTAATGCCCACAGAGAAAGCGGCCCAACAAATTGTTTGTGCGTTATATCATCGGAAGCCAGAAATAATTATTACAAAGCATGGGAAACTTTCCATCTTCTTTGGAAGACATTTTCCCAGAACTTATCGTTTTTTATTAGGAATTCTTTCCCGAAAAAGTGTAAAAAGAATTCCATTACCGGTATATCCTGATGATAAGAAATAGAAATGAGCAATATTATCTAATATATAGACTATTTCACAAAATAAACCCGTTTAATATAATCCAAATCGGGGAACATGCGATTTAAATAATCGTTACCTTGCAATTTAATCATCATCTGGTCGGGTGTTTGTCCATATTTGGGATTAATTCGTTCTATTACATCCATTCCCTCAATAACACGGGCAAAGGGTGCAAAACCCATTGAATCTAATCGTGTATTGTCGTCCAAATTTATAAATAATTGCGTAGAGCGTGAATTAGCCATTGATGTTTTTGCAAAAGTAACGGTGCCTTTTAGGTTACTTGTTTTTACCGGGTCGTCCTTTATATTTTTTTCCCCGTATTTCATATTTAACTGTGGGTCACCTGCAATACCAAATTGAACCACAAAACCCGGAACCACACGGAAAAAACGGGCATTATCATAAAACTTAACTTTTAATAATTCGTAAAAATGTTCAACACCAATAGGAGCCCATTCTTTATGGCACTCTATAGTAAAGTTTCCGTTAGAACATTCAAAACGGACTTTGAAAATATCCGGGGCTTTTTCGGGCATTTTTTCTATGGGAATTTCTTCCGCATTGTTTGTGGGAGTTGCTATATTCTGATTTTCTGATGGTGTTGAATTTTGCATATCTTTTCCTGCTTCGGTTGGAGTTGTTTTTGTTTCTTCTTTTGCTACCTCTTCAATCTGTTTTAATTTTTTCAGGGCTTCTTCCGCTTTTTCCATTTGGGCTCGTGTTAAACGAGGCTGGGCAAAAAACCATGAGTAAACCCCGATGATGACAATACCCGCTATTAAGACAAGGGGGATAAGAAAAAATTTATTCTTTGCCATACAGTATCCTCTTTTCTCTCTTTGTAAATATTCTTTATTTTGTATATAGTAAAATAAGTAAGTTAGTATAAACAAATATATTCATGTTATACAATGGTAATATAAAACAATTATTTATGTTCATTCATTTCTGGATGGAGGAAATTTTTATGCGAACAATGATACTTTTAGCCGTTTTTTTAGCAACATTATCCTTCTGTTTCATTCATGCTGAAGCCCTTGAATTAACTTTGAGTGTTAGTGGGACGATGGATGAAATTATGAAAGTTCTGGATTGTTTAAAGCAATCTGGGTTGGGATTATCTACATCCCGAACGGACACAGACCCGTTCCGAGTGCATATATATAGTTCCAATGAACCTGTAAAAGAAGAGTTAAAAGAGAGTATTACTGTGGGTTTTACGGAAATAAAAACAGAACCTGAGAGTCCCATTGCAGGAACATCATTAAAATTATCTGCTAAAATCATCGACACTCTTGACATTGTAGATACTGTGTCTGTAAGTGTTTTTGGGACTTCTATTTCTTCCGATTTAAAGGATGATGGGCAAAATGGTGATGAAGTTGCGGGTGATGGAATCTGGACAGGAATTTTTAATATTCCTACAGATGTTATGGGTAATAAAACATTTATATTAACTGCCTTTGATGAAAAAGGAAAGATTATACAGTTGAAAATGGATGATGGTACTCTTAAACCTGTAATAGGAACTTATGAGTGTATTATACAATCCCCTGAAAAAAATCAGAATTAGACATTTATCAAAAGGAGCAGGGATTTGAAATCTGAAACTATACGATTTTTAGACCGCTGGGTGGGAATTTTGTTGTGTTTTTTGTTAACAATATTTCATAGGTTAGTCCATATTTTTAATTTATCTCCAACTAAAGTTCACAATCCTAAAAAGATTTTATTTGTTAAACTTATTGAACAGGGGGCTATGGTTCTGGCATGTCCTGCTCTTGAAAAAGCCAAAAAGTGGGTAGGTGAAAATAATGTATATGTTTGTGCCTTTAATAAGAATTGTTTTGTATTACCTATTTTAAGGGTATTACCTGAGGAAAATATTATAGAAATTGATACATCGCATTTTTGGACACTTCTTCGTGATGTAATAAAGTTCTTTTTTAAATGCCGTAAGTTAGGAATAGATACCGCTATTGATTGTGAGTTTTTTTCGAGAGGTTCTGCGATAGTTACCTATTTAAGTGGAGCAAAAGCACGAATAGGAATGCATGGGTTTTTAAACGATGCTCCCTATCGTGGAGATTTGATGACCCATAAAGTAAGTTATAATCCCTACATACACACAAGTTATATTTACCTTTTAATGGTTGAAGCGTTAAAAGAATATCCTGGTGAAATACCCTTGTTAAAGGTTCCCTTTTTACATGAGGATATAACTATTCCCCGTTATTTACCTGATAAAGAACGACTGGAAAAGTGGAAAAAATTGTTAGGAAAAGATAACGAAGCAAATCAAAATAAACCGTATATTATTTTTACTCCGAATACTCATGACCTGCTACGCGTTCGGAAATGGGATATAGAAAATTATTTAAAATTAGCCAGAAAATTGATTGAAAAATTTTCCAATATAACTTTTGTATTAACAGGATTTTTAGAAGAGCGAGAATCGTTAAATCGGTTTGAAAAGGAAATAGGAGGGAATTATTTCATAAACCTTGCAGGAAAAACAGATTTTGAAGATTTACTTACCCTTTATACTCTTTGTGATGTTTTAGTTACCAATGACAGCGGACCTGCCCATTTTGCAACAACTTCGGATATTGATATTGTAGTTTTATTTGGACCTGAAACCCCCGTTTTATTCTCTCCTGTAGGAGAACGGGTTCATATCCTTTATACAAACCTTGCATGCAGTCCCTGTTTAAATGCCTATAATTACCGCTTCTCATTTTGCGAGAATAATAAATGTTTAAAATCTATCTCCGTTGACACGGTATTTGAAGAAGTATATAAATGTATACAACAGAGAAAAAAGGAACCTCCTATTTTGAATTAAAAATGAATCTAATCACTCCTTTATATACAGGAATAAAGATATTAAATGTCTTATATAGCCGATGGCGCGGGATTATACCCTCTTATCTGCCTATTCTTATTGCTTTTGTAACATACCGTTGTAATCTCCGATGTATAATGTGTGGTCTTTGTGAATTACGGGAACATACGAATCCTGATGAATTAACAACGGAAGAATGGAAATCTGTAATACAATCGGCAAAAAAATTAGGGACTTTCATCATTTCAATATCGGGTGGGGAACCTCTATTAAGAAAAGACCTTGAAGAAATAATATGTTTTGCAGAGGGGAACAAAATATCCACACATTTATGCACCAATGGAACACTTATTGATAAAGATAGAGCCAAAACACTTCGAGAGTCCGGACTAAAAACAATTTCTTTTTCTCTGGATAGTGCCATTGAAGAAGTCCATGACGCTATTCGTGGTAAAGGACAGTATCAAAAAACGATTACGGGTATTCAAAACATTCGCTGTATTGCCCCTGAAATTCGCATTAGTATTAATACTGTCATTACGAAGACGAATTTCAGGAACATATCATCTCTTGTCCCACTTGCTAAAAAATTGGGGGCTGTTCAAATCAAATTTGCACCAATTCATTCTAATCTCCTACATCGTTTCAAAAACGAAAAGGCGTGGGAAGAATTATTTTTTAATGAAAAAGAACTGCAGGAACTTGATAACGAACTAACAAAAGCAAAAAATTTATGTAAAATAGAACGGATTTTAACTACTTCAGACCGTTTCTATAGTGGTATATCAAGAAGTTTTTTGGAACAAAATATTTTTACATGTTTTGCGGGTTTTCTGGATTGCACTGTGGCTCCGGATGGTAAAGTAGGGGCTTGTTGTGATATAGAAACTCCTTTATCTGTTCGAGAACAAGCTTTGGATAAGATATGGAAGTCAGCAGCATTCCATCCGGCAAGGCAAAAGGTGTGTCAATGTAAGAAATATTGTTGGGATACTACAAATACAGAGTTTAGTTTAAGATTAAACCCAAAAACTATGGTTTCCGAACTTCCTACGATGTTGAAAGAGGTTCTTTTTTATCTAAAATAGATGGGCTCTGGTTAAAATTAAAATTAATCCTATCATCTGGAGATATGTCAATATATACATATCCCCCCTGTTCTAATTTGCCGAACAATATTTCGTCAGCAAGAGGTGTTTCAATCTCTTTCTGAATAAGGCGTGCTAAGGGTCTTGCCCCTAATCGGGTATCATAACCTTTTTCAGCCAACCATTTACGGGCATTGGGACTTAATTCCAGAGCCACTTGTTTCTCTATGAGTTGAGATTTAATACGATTAATAAACTTATCTACAATCATTTTCATTACTTCAATGTTTAGAGGGCTAAAGGAAACGATAGCATCCAATCGGTTACGAAATTCTGGAGACATTGTTTGTTCAATAGCTTTTATACTTTTTCGTTCTGCATCATTTTGAGACATTGTAAAACCGATGGATTGGGAATATAGTTCACGGGCACCTGCATTGGAGGTCATAATCAGGATTACATTTCGAAAATCTGCTCTCTTCCCCATATTATCGGTTAAGGTGGCTTCATCCATAACTTGAAGTAATATATTAAACAAATCAGGATGCGCTTTTTCGATTTCATCCAGTAGAAGCACTGTATAGGGATGTCTGCGTATTTCATCAACAAGAATACCGCCCTGTTCAAATCCTATATATCCCGGTGGAGCACCGATTAAGCGGGCTACGGCATGTTTCTCCATATACTCACTCATATCATATCTTGCGAAATGATTACCTAAAATAAAAGCAAGTTGTCTGGCAACCTCTGTTTTTCCAACGCCTGTGGGTCCTGTAAATAGGAAACACCCAATAGGACGGTTGGGTTTTCCTAATCCGGCACGGGAACGGCGAATGGCTTTAACTACCATTTCTATGGCTTCGTCCTGTCCGAAAACAACAGACTTCAATTCTTCTTCAAGGTTTTTAAGCTTTTCGCGGTCTGCGGAATTGACAGTGCGTAATGGAATTTGTGCCATATCGGCAATAGTTCGTTCAATATCTTTGACATCTACTGTTATAGGAGATTCCTTAGCTTCGATACGAACCATAGCAGCGGACTCATCCAGAACATCTACTGCTTTATCGGGCAGGAAACGGTCGTTTAAATACTTTGCGGACAGGTCAACGGAGGCGACCAACGCTTCATCTGTAAATTCCACTTTATGGTGTTGTTCATAATGTCCTTTTAATCCACGGACAATCTGAATACATTCTTCTATTGTAGGTTCGTTAACATCAATTTTCTGGAATCGTCTTGAAAGTGCTCTGTCTTTTTCGAAATGATTTTTAAATTCTTCATAAGTCGTTGCTCCGATACAATGCAATTCCCCACTAGCTAAAAAGGGCTTTAATATGGAAGCGGCATCAATACTGGATTCTGTTGTGCTACCGGCACCTACTAAAGTATGAATTTCATCAAAGTAAAGTATTGCATTTTTCTTTTTTAATACCTCATTGATTAATGACTTTATCCTTTGTTCAAAATCACCACGATATTTCGTTCCCGCAAGCATACCTGGTAAATCTACCATGTATAATTCTACATCTTTCATGGAATCAGGGACTTTACCATCGGCTATTCGCTGGGCTAATCCTTCAACAATGGCTGTTTTCCCTACGCCAGGTTCACCTACAAAAATAGGATTGTTTTTTCTTCTTCTACAAAGAACGCGAATAGCCCTTTGAATTTCCTTTTCCCGACCTATTACTGGGTCTATTTTCCCTTTTCTCGCTTTCTGGACAAGATTAACAGTAAAACTTTCCAGGATACTATTTGTTTTTCTGTCTCTTTCGCGTTCTCTACTGACATCGGGTTCTTGTTCATAACGCTCGTAACGGTTGGCATGTGAAATATATTCTAAAATTTCCAGACGGGTAACACCTTCTTGATACAGAAAATATGCGGAATGAGAATCTTCTTCCTCAAATAATGCAGCGAGAATATCACCGGCATCTACTTCAGACTTGCTTGAATTTTGGACATGATATACGGCACGCTGGATTAATCGGTCAAAAGCAGGGGTTTGCTGAAGGTTTAATTCCACACTTTTGGGGACTTTTGAGATATATTCATCGAAGAAAGTATTCAATTTCTTACGCAACCGTTCAATATTACATCCACAATATTGAAGTATTTCTTTGCCATAAGGGTCGTCCAATAAAACATAAAGCAAGTGTTCCGGGCATAAGTACTCATGCCTTCTTTTTCTTGCTTCTTTTAGAGCATTTCCAATGGCTTTTTGAATTTCTTTACTTAACATATACGAAGCCTTTTTATAGTATTAACGATTGTAAGTTTATATATAATAACAATATTTTCATAAAAATTATTCAGGGCTGATAGAACATTTTAATGGGAAACCGTTTTCCCTTGCTATTTGATGAACCACTTCTACCTTTGCTTCGGCAACAGAACGAATATAAATACCCGCTACGCCAATTCCTTCGCGATGAACTTTTAACATTATACGGACAGCCTCATCATGGGATTTGTTGAAAATATTTCTTAATATGTAAACAACAAATTCCATCGTCGTATAATGGTCATTATGCAATAGAACCCGATAAAGTCTCGGAAGTTCTATTGTATTTTCATCTTTAACTTGTTTTTCTTGTTCTGTCCCCGCTGAAGACATTTCTTAACCTCTATGCTTTATATTATAATTATACAATAATCCAGAATTAGACACATAAAAGCAAAAAAACTTGACAAACTATATTTAAAAGTAATATTTTAATTAAAATTGATTTTGAGGATTTTTTTCAATGAAAAGTTGCTATAGATGTGGGAATCCTTGGGAAAGTATTACGAAAAAGCAGCCGGGGGTAAAGGAGACATGTCCGAAATGTAATGCATACTTGCATTGTTGCAATAATTGTAGATGGTATACACCGGGGAAACCCAATAACTGTATGATACCGAATACAGAATATGTAGCAGACCGAGAAGGACCGAATTTTTGTGATGAATTTGAGATGAAAGAAGGAAATCTGGATACATCATGGGAAGAACAAAAGAACAAAGCAAAAAAAGAATTTGAAAAACTTTTTGGAAATGGATAATATATGGAAAATACAATTTGTTCAGCACCAACAGAAAAGGAATCGTTTGAAATTATGTCATCAAACACACAGGAGAAAGAAGCCATTATTCACATTCTCATTGTAGATGACCGGGAAAACATGAGAAATTTGCTTTCTCAGACTTTCCTGGAAATGGGCTTCAAGGTCAGTGTCGCTTCTACGGGTGAGGAAGCCATAGATAAAATAACCCGTCATTTATTTCACATTGTAATTACAGACCTGAGTATGCCTGGAAAATCCGGTATGGATGTCCTGCGTTATGTTAAAAGTGTATCACCGGAAACCGAGGTAATTATTATCACGGCTTATGGGACTATTGAAATCGCTGTGGAAGCGATGCGATTAGGGGCACATGATTTTATTACCAAACCGTTCCAATTAGCTGTTTTACAAAATAAAATTTCGAAGTTGGCAAAACAAATACAAATAAAAAATACGAATAGAGCCCAGACATGGATACATCCTTCTGTTCAACATTTAGTAGGAGAAAGTGCTCAAACAAGGCAATTGCGTCAAATTATTGCACGAGTTGCACCTACAAAGAGTTCGGTTTTAATAACAGGCCCCAGTGGTGTAGGGAAAGAACTTGTAGCAAGGGCATTGCATGAAGCAAGTCCACGACGGGATGAACCTTTTATTGCATTGAATTGTGCGTCATTGGCTCCTACCTTGCTGGAAAGTGAATTATTTGGACATGAGAAAGGAGCCTTTACAGGGGCAACTTCGAGAAGGGAAGGACGGTTCGAACGGGCACATAAGGGAACTCTGTTTCTTGACGAAGTGGGTGAAATAGACCCCAGTGTTCAGGTAAAGTTATTGCGTGTGCTTCAGGATGGAGAGTTTGAGCGTGTAGGAGGGACAGAAACCATTAAGGTGGATGTCCGTATAGTGGCTGCAACAAATCGAGATTTAAGACAGGCTATAGTTCAGGGAACATTTCGGGAAGATTTTTATTATCGCCTGAATGTATTTTCCATATATGTTCCGCCGTTAAAGGAAAGACCCGATGATATTCCTGCTTTGGTAGAACATTTTTTGAATAAGTTCAGTATGGAGTTAAGGAAAGAAGTATATGAGGTAGATGATGAAGTTCTTGATTTGTTCTTACGATATCCCTGGCCCGGGAATATCCGTGAATTGGAAAATATTATGGAACGGGCTATCGTTTTAGCAACAGGACCTCAGGTAACAATCAATGAGATGCCTTTTGAATTGCAAAACTATATAGAAAAGAACTTACAGGTAGAATCTGAAAATAAAGATTTGCAGCAGGGGAAGGAAGATTTATCTCTGGAACAACATACAGAACGGTTAGAAAGGGAACTGATACTTAAAGCGTTAGAAAAATTCCATTGGAATAAAACTCGAGCAGCGGAATTGTTGGGGATTAAACGAACCACTCTCCAATATAGAATTAAAAGACTTGGATTGGAGTAAAGGTTTTATTTCTGTAAAATAGGCAATCTTGTTTATATACATTGAAATAGATAGGGAGAGTTCTTTTAACAAGGATAATTTCATAAGCAGAGATATATAACATAATTTGTGTTATTATAAAATTTGTTAAAAAGAAGGGAAATATCTATGAACCTATTGTTTATTCTTTTATGCCTAGGTATATATACAGGATATGAACCTATATGGGAGTCATTAGACCAGAGACCTAATCCGCAATGGTTTGAAGATGCAAAGTTTGGCATTTTTATTCATTGGGGAGTATACTCTGTGCCCTCATGGGGACCCAAAGACCAATATGCGGAGTGGTATTGGTATTACATGGAGGATAAAAATAGCGAGACATGGAAATTTCATAAAGAAAAGTATGGTGAAAAATTTAAATATCAGGACTTTGCTCCTATGTTTAAGGCAGAATTGTTCGACCCGGACCAATGGGCGGATATATTGAAACGGTCGGGGGCAAAGTATGTGGTGCTTACTTCAAAACATGTAGAGGGTTTCTGTCTCTGGCCTGCACCGCATAGTTGGAATTGGAATTCTGTGGATGTAGGACCCCATCGAGACTTAGCAGGTGATTTGATAACCGCAGTAAGGAAAGTGGGGTTGAAAATGGGGTTTTATTACTGCATGTATGAATGGTTTAATCCACTATATAATACAGATGTTAATAAATATGTAGATGAATATATGCTACCGCAGATGAAGGACTTGATTATCCGTTACAAACCGGATGTGTTCTGGCCTGATGGTGAATGGGACCATCCAAGTTCGGTATGGCGTAGTACGGAGTTCCTGAGCTGGTTATTTAATGAATCGCCTGCACCAAAGGATATTGCCATAAACGACCGTTGGGGTAAGGAATGTCGGAATATTCATGGTGGTTTTGCCACGCCCGAATATGGAAATATCCCTGAAGGACATTTGATTAAACAGGGTAGGTTTGAAGAGTGTCAGGGTATGGGCAAATCATTTGGTTTAAATAGAAATGAAGATACGGATTGCTATCGTAGCACAACGGAGTTGCTTCACCTGCTAATAGACAATGTGTCGCGAGGAGGCAATCTCTTATTAGATATAGGTCCTTCTGCAGATGGACGAATTCCGGAGATAATGCAGGAACGATTATTGGAGATGGGTAAATGGTTAGAAGTTAATGGTGATGCCATCTATGGAACGGATGTGTGGAAAGATGCTCCCAAAATAGAAGATTTTCGTTTTACTCGTAAAGGGAATACTATTTATGCCATTGCTCTGAAATGGCCCTCTGAAAAATGGTCAATTCCTAAATCCAATGAATTTCAAACAATACCTCATGTTACTTTGTTAGGCACTGATATAGTAATCCCTGTTGAGAATGGTAATGATATGTGGATAATGACAACTCCATATGTTTCGCCTGCACAAATTCTCTGCCAGCACGCCTGGGTTTTCAAATTTACATTTTAAATCTTTCCCCCATTCAGTGAAACACTAAATATTGCGTATCCATCTACAAATATCACAGGATTTTTGTTTGTAGGTTTCTAATCACAAATTATTACGAATGAAAAAGATTTTTACTTTAGAGAATGTAATACAGCAAAAGATTTCTTTCTTTTGTTATTTCAGTTTGGCAATTCCTTTTTGGGCGATGTCTTTGCGGTAGTGCATACCTTCAAAGTGGATTTTTTGAATAGCATTGTAAACACGCTGAACAGCGGATATAAGGTCTTTGTCCCAACCCGTAACATTGATTACACGACCGCCGTTTGTGTATAGTTTTCCATCTTGTTCTGCCGTACCTGCGTGAAATACAACTATATTGGGGTCTTTTTCTGCTTCTGGAATACCTGTAATTTCTTTACCTTTTTCATAACTACCGGGATAGCCCTTACTTGTTAGAGCTACAGTAACACAAGCATAGGGAGAATATTCAATAGAGTATTTATTTAGAGTTTCTTCGACAACAGCCCAGAAAAGAGGAACTATATCGGATTCCATGCGGGGTAGTATTGCTTGAGTTTCCGGGTCACCGAATCGGACATTGAACTCAATTACATAGGGATTTTGTTTCGGGTCTATCATTAATCCGGCATATAAAATACCTTTGAACGGGGTATTTTTGTTGGCCATCGTTTTGATAGTGGGTTTTAATATTCTTTTTAATATTTTACTTTCAACCTCTGTTGTAACCACAGGTGCTGGTGAATAGGCACCCATACCGCCTGTATTGGGACCTTTATCATCATCGAATACGGGTTTGTGGTCCTGACTGCTTGTAAGTGGGAGGACATGTTTCCCATCGGAGAAGGCAAGTATACTGGCTTCTTCCCCAGATAGGAATTGTTCGATAACTACTTTTTCGCCTGCAGAACCGAAAACTTTTTTGCTCATAGATAGTTCAATGGCTTGAAATGCGGTATCTTCATCGTGGGCTACAGTTACGCCTTTTCCTGCAGCAAGACCATCGGCTTTTATCACAACAGGCACACCATGAGCACGGACATATTCCTTTGCAGAATCTTCATCCGTAAAGATTGCATATTCCGCAGTTGGTATATTGGCTTTTCGCATTAATTCTTTTGCGAAAGATTTACTGGCTTCCAATTGGGCAGATTTTGCCGAGGGACCAAATACAGTGATATTTTCCGTTTCTAAGTAATCAGCAATCCCTAAAGCAAGAGGTTCTTCGGGACCGACAACAACC
>DAOSUS010000064.1 GCA_035378955.1 Candidatus Hydrogenedens sp.
TCTCCCTATATGATTTGCCGCTATGTTTTGAAGGAAATGCTCGCTCTGCTATAATAGGAGTTGGGGTTTATATTTATCCTTCACAGCTATGTTTTGAAGGAAATGCTCGCTCTGCTATAATAGAAATAGCAATAGTAGTAGCGTCAGGGAAGCTATGTTTTGAAGGAAATGCTCGCTCTGCTATAATAACTGAATCTCTTCCAGTCAAAGCAATTGTGCTATGTTTTGAAGGAAATGCTCGCTCTGCTATAATTGGAGATACCAGATGGTGAATACGGGGCGGGCTATGTTTTGAAGGAAATGCTCGCTCTGCTATAATGTTCCGCCTGCGTCAATCCAGGTGATATTTGCTATGTTTTGAAGGAAATGCTCGCTCTGCTATAATAACTTGGTCATCACCTGTTCCCTCTTTTCCGCTATGTTTTGAAGGAAATGCTCGCTCTGCTATAATGTAAAATATTCTTCTTATCCTGACTTAATGCTATGTTTTGAAGGAAATGCTCGCTCTGCTATAATCGGGTGCTGGGGAAACTGATTATCAAGCTCGCTATGTTTTGAAGGAAATGCTCGCTCTGCTATAATAATCCTCAAAGTCTCCCTATATGATTTGCCGCTATGTTTTGAAGGAAATGCTCGCTCTGCTATAATTATCCGTTGTTTCATAATCAAAATCTTTTGCTATGTTTTGAAGGAAATGCTCGCTCTGCTATAATACAAAAAAAGGAAGGAGGTATAAAAAGTTTGCTATGTTTTGAAGGAAATGCTCGCTCTGCTATAATGTTGCATATTAAAAGGACGCTGAATGAATAGCTATGTTTTGAAGGAAATGCTCGCTCTGCTATAATTGAAGATATATCAATTATGCGCGGAGAACAGCTATGTTTTGAAGGAAATGCTCGCTCTGCTATAATTACAATACATAATCCCGCTATCGTCGTCGTGCTATGTTTTGAAGGAAATGCTCGCTCTGCTATAATCCACTACCGCTATACTGCGGGTCGTAGTGCGCTATGTTTTGAAGGAAATGCTCGCTCTGCTATAATCTAAAATTTATAAGTCCTTCAAACATAGTAAAAAATGGGAGTTTTTTTAAAAAAATTTTTAAAATAATAGTAATTGAGTAAGGGGTTCTTCTGCTTTTTTTCTTTTCTTCGCCATAAATATTTCCATTTTTTCAAACTGCTTATCTGTAATATAGAGTAATCGAACTTCTCCTCGCGGTGGAATTGCTTGGCGTATTCGTTTTTTAAAAGGTTCACTTACTTCTTCATTAGGAAAGTATCTTCCATAAACAGAGAACTGCAACATCGAATAACCTTCTCTCAATAACATATTGCGGAATTGTGTTGCATGTCTCCTATCTTCTGTTGTTTCCACAGGCAAATCAAACATAGCAATCATCCACATACCTTTATATCCTGATATTTGAAGTGTTTTACTTTTATCTTTTCTTTTGCTCATAGTTTATTTATATTCTCATCCGTTTTTCATTCTTGTACTCATGGCTCTTCTCTTTTACCACTATTGACACAAATTAACATAAATAATTTACACAATTTCAGGTAATATCAATGTTTTTCTTTTTCCTTCAAACATCTGGGCAAGCGATACTGCCGTTCGGAAAGTAATATCAAACAAATTTCGTTCTTCATCATCCATTTTATATCTCTTTAATAAATTCTGTATTAAATACTGCTTGGCTTCTTTATTCAATTCTATATAAGCATCCTTTCCTTTCATAAATTGGACAACTGCAAAATCAACAATAGGTCTATAAGGTTCCATTAAATCATCCGCCAGACAAAAGGGATTATACCGATTGTGATGATGTATTCCAATAGATGGGTTTAACCCTGCACTTACGATGGCTCTTGCTGTAATCCCTCGCAATACAGCATAACCATAATTTAACAATGCATTAATTCCACCTCCTTCAGGATTTCTATGAAACTCATACTCCGCAGGGAAAAGAAAGCTCCAATATTTCCTACTTGCTAATCCTTCCACATTATCCGGGTCGCCCGATTGCACCCTATCCGCTAATGGAATTAAACTTTTATCATCACCGTATAATTCTAACAATAACCTTCCTTGGGCTTGAACTTTCGCTTTAATAATCTGTTGCCAGGCTCGTTTTCGTATAGGCAATGAACACTCAATTTGATATTGTAATCGTTCCATTTGTAAATGATGACCAACTAATGGATACATCATACCGATGGGCATTCGCTTTTCATCACAGGTAATAAAAACTGCACCATATTTCATCAATCCCGATAACACAGGTTGTGTCAAACTTACTGCTGGATTTGAAACAATAACCACGGCTATTTCCGCCAGAGGAATAAAGGTTTCCTTTTCCCCTTGTGTTATTGCTAATCGGTCTAAATCTATGTTGAGCCTACCACCTTCTTCGGATAGGTCTATTATATGTTCAATCATTAGCCGGTTGAATTATCCCTATTGGTGTAATTGCTACCTTTTTTATATTTGTTTCTTTTAATACATTAGGTTCCTTTATCAAGCCTTTTAGTTCATATTGTTCTACTTTTGCTTTATAATGTGGCTTAAATCTTATTTTTATATTATTATTACTTAAACCTATTCCTATTATTAGATAATATCCTTCTTTTCCATCAGATCCTTTCATTTGAACCATGTCTTTTTTACAAAGGCTAAATAAAAATTTAGCGTTTTCATCTACACTTCCATCTTCTCTAATTAATTTTTTGATTAGAATGCTTTCCCCTCTTTTTCTTCGTTGTATGGCTTCATACATACTTACAACATAGCCTTCCCATTTAGTTCTCCCTTTTTTATCTTTTGTCTCAAAAATTTCAATATGATGATTTTCATCTGAAGTAACATATCTTACTCGTTCTTTCTCCCCGACAGGGAACACAGGCACTTTCTTCTTTATGCGAACGGATTTAATAGGAATTTGCAAACCTTTTTTATTCGGCATAAGTGGATAATTCATAGGGTCTGCAAAAGCCTTTTTCGGGTCGCCACCTAATTCTATTAATTTATCCTGAACTGCTTTTCTTACGACCGGGTCCACAATATCATCTATTTCGCCTTTAGAAATATTACTTAATGATTTTCTTACATGCACCACTGTTTCACCATTTTTATCTAATTTTGGTGGACTGTAATTGGTTTCTTCATGGAGCCGTCCACTTACTTTCCGTTCAGGGCGATGTGAAACGATAATGCTTAATACTTTTTCTTCTGCCTCTTCTGTCATTGATGGCCATGGTGGTTCAATAAATCGCCACCATTTCTTATTTTTTCTTTCTTTAGTAGGAATATTTTCAGCCTGTTCTGAAATGCGTTTTACCATCGCAGGAGATGTTATTGCAATAACAATGGCATCAATAGCATGTTGACGATGGTCATCACGATTTTTTTCCGCATCGCCTAAAATTCTATTCAAATTCCACATACGGCGTATAACCGAAGTTACTGAACCACTGATAGTAAATATATGCTTGCGATATTCACTCCCATACAATAAGCCGCAATACATGCATGCTTCTCTGGAGGCATACCTTGTATCGTTCAATTGAGCACTGGAAAATTTATCAATAAAATCTTCCAATGCTTTTCCATGCAATTTAAACCGTCGTAATTTTTCCTCAGAAAAATGCGAATTAAATTTTTCAACTCGACTTAAAATTTGTTCCCACTGATTTTCATCGTAAGCATACGCCTCAAAGGGTGTTTTATTATGTTTCCTTGTTCGATTCTCTTCGTGATAGCATAGCGTTTTGTTCTTAAAAGAATCATCCAGACAACGACTCAAAGGAATAATATGTTCAATATCAAATTGGGGTTCACTTCCAAATAAAGCGGTAAAACTAATGGAACGCCCCGTGTAAGGACATACCCAGCTACATTCTTCCGCTAACATGTATTTTTCTATATCACTTCTTGTAGGATTTGGTATTCCTTGATTTATAAGTTTCTGTCTTATTTTACTTCGAACTTCTTCTAAATCACGATTATTTTTCCATATTTTTTCTCTTTCTTTCTTCGTATTTCGTAAATCTTTTGCGCTTTCAATTCGAATAAATCTTGGTTTCCCGTATCGTTTTACAAGTTCATTAACAATTTTCCTCATTTCTGCTAATGTTCGTGTTACCGTTGGATTTCGAATTTCGCCAATAGGTGCTTCCTCTAACGGTGGCAATAGGTCTACTTTGAATTCATCTCTCACATTGTCCATTCCATAAATTTCTTTAACTAATTCTCCATATCGTCTACCTTCTTCCAACCCGGGAAGGAATTTATCTATTGCCTGTCGTGATAAATTGCAATAACTATCCTCAATTTTTATTTCTGAAATTTGAAGTGCCTCATCCTCGCTAAACTTCCAATGTTTTATTAATCTTTTCTCTAATGCTTTATTGTTCACGATAGAATAAATGTCCTCTACCAGTTTATCGCGTTCTTCCGTACTCATATTATCCCATCGTTCACCTATCACCTCACGAATAGCACTTGCTGTTCTATTACCCGGAATTTTCTTCTCCCCACCTTCTTCCAAATTAAATTTTACGGTTTTCGGCAAACCTAAAATCTTTCTGAGTTGTGCAAAAGTCGCATCCCCATTTTTCTCAAGATAATCAATCAGCAATCTTCGTTCTTCAACTGTCAATGGTCTTTTATTAAGCTTATCTTCTTTAATTTCAAGGTCGTTTACTCTTTGAAGCAAACGAAACCGTTGGGCTTTAAGTATAACCCAGGGAGCCCGTCTTCGATTGCGTTGTGCTCCACGGGCAATACATTCAAATTGACAAAAACCGATTTTTTCTTTTTGAGATTTTAAGGGTCGCTGATAGAAAATGGCTTTAAAAACCGACTTTTTATTTTCATCATTTAATATATCGGGGTAAAATTGAGCTTGGTAATCCCATATCGCATAAAATTCCTGCTCATACATATCCCGAGCAGTCCATCTTCCACGGATTCGCTTTTGTTGTGCAATCGGGTCAATTTTAGCAAAGTATTCACCTAAGGTCCTTGTTCCTAAACATGCCATTTCTTTGCGAATCTCTGCAATTCCTTCTTTAACTTTTCCTTTCTCTTCATCATCTTTTTTCTGCCCTCGCCGATTGCTTAGGAAACCTCGTCGTTGTCCTAAATGATACAAAACTCGTCCTAATGCATAAGGTTCCAATTTCTGTTCGACTGCCAAAGAACGCAGATAATACAAAAAAATCTGATTCAAACGGTTCTTCTCATATTCTGGCAAATCCTCCTTTATATACATCTTCCGTAATTCTTTATCTAAATTATCTATTATATTTTTTCGTTCTAAACTATCGTTCATATTTCCTTCGGGTAAAAGTTTTATTTGCTGTAATACATTGGCTAACTTTCGATACCTTCTTGCTCTTCTTTCAATCTGTCGTCGAACCAATCGAGCATCGCGCCGTTTTTTGTTGCGTGATTCTTCTTTGCCACTTTCGTATTGCCCTTCCATACCCGCTTCAAATACACGCACACCTACTCTTTCAATTCCACAGGGATTATCATCATTATCCAGTTTAATTAATGCCCAACCAATTGAATTGGAGCCTAAATCAAGACCTAATAAATAAGGGCTATAATGATTTAATTCGGACATAATAATGCCTCCTTTTTCAGGTTGTTTATAAATTTGTCAATAATTTACTATTATTGCAAATTTCACTTGACATATCAAGTTTTTTTGGGTATAATAAATTTAGATTATAGCAGAGCGAGCATTTCTCCTCTTAACATAGTAAGGAGTTCTGCTCCGTGCGTGTAGCCGTCATGGTCAAGCGTAGCGCCTCCCAGTGGGGCGCATTATTTTTTTTAAACCTCCTTAATTTCTATTTAATAAGACGGGTTAAAGTAAAAGTATCACTAATTTAATCATTCAACATTATTCTTTTTACAAAATATTAGGAAATAAATAACGAATACCTGCTACGGATTGTTCTTATGCTATTTTTATCTATGTGAAAAATTGTAGATATTCATGGTATTATAGAATCCCTTTATTCATTAAAACTAAATTGTGAATTATAACATGTGAATTATAACAAGGAATATTATGGTTCGAACACGAATAGCACCTTCTCCATCTGGTTTTTTGCATATAGGCACATCAAAAACGGCTTTGTATAACTGGCTTTTTGCTCGAAAGAATAATGGAACCTTCATTTTGCGTTTAGAGGACACCGACGCGGAAAGAACAGATGAACAGTATGTTCAAGGTATGTGTGAAGGTTTTAAGTGGTTAGGGATTGATTGGGATGAGGGACCTCCTTTTGGTGATGTTCCAGAAAAAGGGAATTACGGACCTTATCGTCAAAGTCAGAGAAAAGAACTTTATAAAAAAATGGCATACCAACTTTTAGAACAGGGTAAAGCCTATAAGTGTTTCTGTTCTAAGGAAAGTCTGGAATCGTACAAAGATGAAACAGGAAACCTGTATTACCCGGGATTTTGTAGAAATTTAACACCGGAACAAATTCGTGAGAAAGGTAATGCCCCTTATGTTATTCGTTTCCGTGTGCCTGAAGGTGAAACAGTTGTCAATGACCTTATTCAAGGAACAGTTGTTTTTAAAAATAGTCAATATGATGATTTTATTATTCTCCGTGCCAATGGGGACCCTGTGTTTCATCTTGCAGTTGTTGTAGATGATATTACTATGAAAATAACTCATGTTATCCGCGGCGATGACCATTTAACAAACACACCTCGTCATATTATGCTTTTTAATGCTTTAGATGCACCTCTACCTCACTATGCTCATCATCCATTGGTCCACGATGAACAAGGGCGAAAATACAGTAAAAGGCTTCATGGTGCCAATGTATTAGACTGGCGCGATGACGGTTATTTACCTGAAGCCATTTTAAATTATGTGGCACTTTTAGGTTGGACTTCTGAAGAGGAAAATCGTGAATTTTTTACGATACCTGACCTCATTGAACATTTTTCAATCGAACGAATTAATAAGTCGTCTGCCCGATTTGACCGTAAAAAGTTAGAATGGCTCAATGGCTTGCATATTCGCAATTTACCCGTTGAAAATCTACGAGACCGACTTATCCCTATACTTGAAAAACACGGTTTTGATACATCCTCGAAAAGCAAGGAATGGTTGACCAAACTTGCTCAAATCTGTCAGGAAAAGTTGCCTACTCTGAACCGCATTGTTTTCCTTTCCGACTTCTTCTTTAAAGATTTTGACACCTATGAACCGGAAGCCGAGGCAAAACTATGGAAAGCACCTGAAATCACCATAAATTACCTAAAAAATATTCAAAATAAACTATCCTCGGTATCTATATGGGAACATGACCCATTAAAAAAGGCTTTTGAGGAAGTTTGTGCTGAACTGAATTTGAAATTAGGAGCATTGGTAAATCCTACTCGACTTGCACTTACGGGTAAATCCGTAGGTCCGGGATTTTTTGAACTTGTAGAATTATTAGGAAAAGAAAAAACTTTGGAACGACTTTCCAGAGCCATTGAATATTTACATAACAAAGGAGGTATAAACTGTGAGTAAATATATCGTTGGTGTTGATTTAGGTGGCACAAATATAAAATCCGCCATTGTTTCAGAAGAAAAGAAAATTATTGTAAAGACAAGTGTCCCTACCCCAACGCAGGAAGGACCTAAAGCCATCATGGATGCTATGGCAAATGTGGTGCAAGAGTTAATGAATAAGGAAGGCATAACCAATCAAGATATTTTAGCCGTTGGCATTGGTGCACCGGGTCCCATGAATTGGCAAACAGGTATTGTGTATAGCCCACCTAATCTTCCCGGTTGGCATAATGTTCCGTTAGCCGATGAAATGAAAAAACGATTGAATGTCCCTTGTTATATTGAAAATGATGCCAATGCCGCATGTTTCGGTGAATACTGGTTAGGTGCTGGGCAAGGTTGTGATTGTATTGCAGTGCTAACTTTAGGCACAGGAGTAGGCGGTGGTATTGTTGTTTTCAAAAAGCTGTTACGCGGAATTGATGGAACAGCAGGCGAATTAGGGCACTTGAAAGTTCAGAGAGAGGGTAGATTATGTGGTTGTGGGTCAAAAGGTTGTCTGGAAGCATACGCTTCTGTGACAGGAATGGTGCGAACGGCACAAGAAGAAATTGAAAAAGGTAAAAAAACAATCCTGACAGAAATGTGCAATAACAATATTCATGCCATCACAGGGAAAATGATTTTCCAAGCAGTTGAAAAAGGGGATGTTCTTGCCAAAGAAGTTTTTAATGAAACTGCAATATGGCTCGGTTTGGGAATTGCCAGTATCGTAAACATGTTAAATCCGGAAAGGGTAATTCTTTGCGGAGGAATGATAGCTGCTGGAGATATTTTATTTAATCCCGTTCGTGAAACAGTTATGAAAAATGCTTTTGAAGTTCCGGCAAAAAGATGTGAAATTGTCCCTGCAGGTTTAGGTGAAGATAGCGGCGTAATTGGATGTGCTGGTTGTGCCTTAACACGATATTACGAAGAACATAAATAATTGCTCTATGTTTCTTACAGTTACTCCAAATCCTTGCATTGATAAAACAATCTTTATTTCCAAATTTAAGCCCGGCGATAGAGTTCGCTCTAACAAATATACACAAATATCTGGCGGAAAAGGGAACAATGTTGCCCGCGTTTTAGTTACACTTGGCTTTCAGGCAGGGGCTTTATTATGGGTTGGCGGTTATACAGGTAAGCAAGTAGTTAAAATGCTACAAGAAAATGATAAAGTGAAATGTTTCCCTGTATGGACAGAGATACCCACAAGGACAATCACTACCATTTTAGAAGAAGAAAACGGAAGACAAACTGCTTTTTTCGAGCCCGGACCTCGAATATCCCCACAGGAATATAATAATTTTATCCAGACATTTAATAAGGTTATATCTTCTTATAAAATACCGATTGTTGTTCTTTCTGGAACCGTTCCTGACCCTAAAGTAGCCTTTTTATATCAGGATTTAATTCAGATAGCGAATAAGCAGGGAATAAAAGTTATTCTTGACACTTATGGAAATGAATTTTCTGAAGGAATCAAAAGCAATCCTTATATGGTTAAACCCAATGTAGAGGAATTAACTAAATTTTTAAATGCCGACTTGAAGGATATAAATTCGCGAATAGGAGCTATTCAATACTTACACAAAAAGCATAAAATTCCCTGTGTTGTTTTATCTATGGGGCGTGAGGGGGCGCTTGTCTGTTGGGATAATACCTATATTCATATAATTCCACCAAAAATCAAAGAAATAAATCCCGTAGGGTCTGGAGATGCCCTTGTTGCCGGCTTTACAATTGGTTTATATAAAGGATTTTCTATTGAAGATACAGGAAGATTAGGTGTAGCATTAGGCACTTCCAACGCTATGACGTGGGACATAGGAAAATTTGAAATAAGAGATTTAATCAATATCTACGAACAAATAAAAATATACAAAATCAATCCCATAAATAATCAGAAAGTCCAATACAAAGAGCATACACCTCTGCCTGTTCTTCTCCCAAAGTTAAAAAATTCTTCTCTGTAGTCAAGATAACTCGCTCTCCTTTTAATATTTTATTCGGTATAGGTGTATGGTCGCGATATATATAGACATTCTTAATATTAATTTGTTGTTGTTCTAACATATTCAAAAAGGAATTGGGACTTCCTATCGCACAGAAGACATCTACATCCTTACCTCTGAAGTAATCCACAGGAAATTGATTTGAAGAATTTATTTTTTTCCAATATAACGGTTTATAGTATATCCATCGCATCTTTTTCTCGGGAAACATATCTTTCAGAAAATTTTTTAACTTTTCCAATCCTTCTTTGGGTACCAGGTCGCAATGTGTTATCCATATTTCCGTTGCTCTATGCATAGCATTTATGGGTTCTCTTAAAATACCCGCGGGAAAAATAAGTCCATTACCCCACGGATTTAAGGCACTTATCAATAATATATTTTCGTTGCGCCCTAACATTAAGTATTGATAAGCATCGTCAAGTATGACAATATCAAATCCCCGTCGTTCTGCCCATTTCACGGCTCTTATACGGTTTGGGTCTTTAATTACATGAATACCGTGCAAACGATATAATATCAACGAAAGTTCATCCCCTAACACTCTATAAGCTTTATTCCAAGACAATATAGTTTCTTTTTGTGGTATATCATCTTTTTCGGATTTATATTTTCGGATACAAACTTTTCCTTCCTGAAAAATACCTTCAACAATACCTTGAAATTTTTCGGCTTTGTATCCGCGGCTAATTACACAAACCTTTTTCTTGTTATCTTCCTGTTCCTTTTCCGCCCGTTCTATAACTGCAGGTGTTTTTCCAACCCCTCCAACTGTGATACCCCCAAAACTTACTGTATATATCGTAGGTGTATATACTGTTCTCTTTGAACGAACCCATATTCCCCACCTCTGGAAATAACTTAAACCTTTTAACAAAGGTTGTAAAATCGGTGGCGGTCCTTGCTCCCTGTAAAGATATGTTTCAAAAATTGGCTTTTTCATAATAACATCATTACAAAAAAGTCCGGGAAGTTTCACTTCCCGGACATAATTATCAACACGCAGGTATTTAAATTAATAATTGGTTCTTCCCTGCGTCCCAACTTTTGACTTAATCTGCTTACTTGTAGGTTCTTTAGGTCTTAATTCACGACATGCTTTCCCAGCAAGCCACATTTCACTATTTGCCATTTCTGCGAGTTCTTTTTGCAATTCCTGTTTATAATTAGGATTGCCCAGCGATTTTAATACGCGTTTCGTTTCCGCCCCTTCCTTCACGCGTTTATATAACTCACGGAACACAGGAAGTGTTGCTTTCTTAAATTTAGGTTTCCAATCCAAAGCACCGCGTTGTGCTGTAGCAGAACAATTCTGATACATCCAATCCATTCCGTTCTCATCAACGAGACGAATTAAACTCTGGGTAAGTTCTTCTACTGTTTCATTGAAAGCCTCACTGGGAGTATGTCCATTCTCACGCAACACCTGATATTGGGCTTCCATAATACCTGCAAGGGCTCCCATTAAAACACCTCTTTCTCCTGTCAAATCACTGTATACTTCATTTTCGAATGTTGTCGGGAATAAGAAACCCGAACCAATGCCAATACCCAGTGCTAAACAGCGTTCCAATGCCCTACCGGTATAATCTTGGGCAACAGCATAACTGGAATTAATACCGGCACCACTTAAGAAATTTCTACGGACAGAGGTACCTGAACCTTTCGGAGCGACCATAATAACATCTACATAATCAGGTGGAATTACTTTTGTTAAATTCTTATATACAATAGAAAAACCATGAGAGAAATACAATGCGTCTCCAGGTTTTAAATGTTTCTTTACATTAGGCCAGATGGCTTTTTGTGCTGCATCGGAAACTAACAATTGAATAATTGTTCCTTTTTCACAAGCTTCTTCTATATCAAATAAAGTTTTACCGGGCTTCCAGCCATCTTTTACTGCACGGTCCCAATCGGATTTAAAATTTGGATCCTGACCTATAATTACATTGAAACCGTTATCACGCAAATTCAAACTCTGCGCCGGTCCTTGGACACCATACCCGATAACAGCAATTACTTCATTCTTTAATACTTTCCTTGCCTTTGCCATAGGAAATTCTTTTCGTGTTATCACTTCTTCTTTTGTCCCACCAAAATCAATAAGCATTGAAATACTCCTTCTTTTAAGGTTAATGTTTATTTAGAAATTGCATTTTAAATTGCATAAACACCCAACATTATAATATTTTATCGCTTAAACATATTAAATTACAAAAGCAAACATTTATGTATAACTTATCTGATTTAAAAAATTTATCCGTAGCCATTGACATCACCCCATTACGAGGGGAAAAGACAGGTATCGGTAATTATGTTCATTATACACTTAAATATTTATTATCAGAATACAATGACTTGCAAATAAATGGGTTTTCTTTTGGTCTTCACCAATTTCAAAAAGATTCTCACGAAATAGTAAAAAAATTACACAGAAATAGACATATTCCCATCCCTACAAGAGTATTATATAAATGGTGGAAACACTTTAATTATCCACGAATAGACTACTTTTTGAAAGATATTTCCATTCTTCATTTTACAAACTATTATCTTCCACCAATCCAAAATAAAAACACAGTCTTATCCATTTATGATTTATCGTTTTTAACCAATCCTCAATGGGTCAGTCCTCAAATCATAAACTTATTCAAACCCTTTATTTTAAGTTCTGCTCAAAGAGCTACTCATATTATTACTTGTTCAAAAAGAAGTAAAAAGGATATAGAGGCGTTATTAGGTATTTCATCTCAAAAAATATCTGTCGCATATCCTGGTTTTGACGACACTATTTTTCTCCCAATAGATAAAGAAAAAGCCCAAAATTATTTAGAAAAACACTACCATATATCACCTCCTTTCATTCTCTTTGTTGGCACTATTGAAGAAAGAAAAAATATAACAGGGTTACTTAATATCTATGAAAAGATACATCGTCAGATTCCTCATAAACTTGTTCTAATAGGGAAAAAAGGATTTTATGCAGATAAAATTCTATTAAAAATTCAAAAGTTAGAATGTTCTGATAAAATTGTTTATTTAAATTACATACAAGACCATACTGAGTTAAAATGGTTTTACAACTCTGCGGATTTATTTGTATTCCCCAGTTTTGATGAAGGTTTTGGAATTCCACCTCTCGAAGCCATGGCTTGTGGTTGCCCAACAATCGTTTCTAATCAAGGGGCTTTGCCTGAAGTTGTTGGAACCAGAGGTATTACAATAAACCCTCAGGATATAGATAGTTTTGCAGAAATAATACTCAATATTTTATCTGACAAAAAAATGCTAAATGATATGGTATCAAACAGTATTTTGCAGGCTAAAAATTTTAGTTGGATAAAAACGGCTGAATCTCATTTTAAAGTTTATAAAGAATTAGGATAAATATGACACGCATTTTATTAAACGGTTTTCAGATAGGCAATTTAAGCGGAACAGGAAGATATACCGAAGAACTAATAAAGGCTCTCATCAATATTCCTGAAGAACTACAAATATTACTTCCTTCCTCAAGACCTTTATCTGTATCATCTGACAAATTATCTATTCTACCTCTACCCAATAATAGATATATCACAAGATTTATTCAATTCTTCCTTTTAAAAAAGTATTTCAAAGAATTTCAACCCGATATTGTTCATTATCCCGCAACTTATGGATACAAATTAGGGAATGTCCCTCATATTACAACGGTTCATGACCTCGCTTTTTTAGAAAATCCACACTGGTTTCCAATCCATTATCAATGGTTCTATAAAAAAAGAGTTGAGGAAACAATAAAATTCTCTCATCGGATTATTACCGATTCCTTTTTTTCTGCAAAAGAAATACAAAAGCATTACAGCATTAATAAAGATAAGATTGATGTAATATACCTTGGGATAAATGATTTCTTTAAACCCCAGACAAAAGAACAAATAGAAACGATTAAGAATAAATATAATCTTCCTCAAAAATATATCTTATATGCTGGCACATTAGAACCCCGAAAAAATATTCCATCTCTGATTGAAGCATGGTCAAACATTGCAAATAAAATTGATAATGACCTCGTTATTATCGGACGAACAGGCTGGAAAACAGATACTATTGAACAATCCATAAATAAATCAAAGTATAAAGAACGAATTCATAGATTGGGGTATATCTCAGACGAAGATTTATCCGTTATTATAAGTGGAGCAGATATTTTTATCTATCTAAGTTTTTACGAAGGTTTTGGCTTACCACCTCTTGAAGCAATGAGTTGCGGGACGCCCGTAATTGCTTCTAATTGTGGTAGTCTTCATGAGATACTTGGTGATAAAGCTGTGTTGGTTGACCCTTATAATATTCAGCATATTGCTGAAGCAATCTACTACCTATGTGAAGACAGTACCAAAAGACAGGAATTAAGTCAAAACGGTATCGTCTACACTAACAATTTTACATGGCAAAAGACCGCTCAAAAAACGCTTGAGATATATAAAAAGTGTTTAGACCCATATTGATGGAGGTCGGAAATGGAAAACCTTGCAAAATACTTTTTTACCTTTGGGCTTATATTCCTATTCATCGGAGGAATAATCTGGTTCTCTAATTTCCTGCCCTTCAAATTAGGAAAACTTCCCGGAGATATAAATCTTGAATAGGAGAAAGGAAAATTTTATTTTCCAGTAACCACTTCTATCATTTTGAGTTTAATACTTACTGTCATTATCAATCTTATCATATTTGCTTTAAGTTTATTCCATCGCTGAACATTTTTCTCCACATTTTTGTTTTAACAAATCCAGAGAAAACTGACCTAAGTCAGGAAGAACAAAATCTGCAAGTGAAATATCTTGCTTGGGACGGTCGGGTCGTGCCAGAGCCACACAAAACATACCTGCTGATTTTGCGGCATTAACCCCTACCGTAGAATCTTCAAAAACAACACATTGTTCTGGTTTTACCTTCAATATCTCACTTGCTTTTATATATCCTGCAGGATGAGGTTTGCCAGGATAATAATCCTCCTTCCCTAAAAATAAAGATATGTTTTTTTCTATACCTAACCTGTGAATGGCTTCTATAACATCTTTACGATAAGAACCTGAAACAATGGCACATATATAATTTGTTGAAAGTTCTTTTAACAGTTTTATGGATGAAGGTATTGCCAAAGGCATTCTTTCCGCATGTTTATTAAAATAGGGATATACTTTTTCTATAAAATTAGGCATTTCACTCTTTAACTCGGGATACTTTTTTTCCAACTCCTCGTAAATATACTCCCATGAATTGCCATAAACAAGGTCAACGGCATAGTCATAACTCACATCAAATCCTTTATCTAAAAGATATTCATGAACAGCATATACCCAAATAATTTCAGAATCCATCAAAGTTCCATCTAAATCGAAAATAAACGCTTTAACTTCCATACTTCACCTTTCCTGATTTTATACAGCAGTATTTTAATATATTTCATAAGGGTCTACATCAATTCGTAGTAAGAGTTTACTACTTGTTTTTTGAGTGTGGAAATAGTTGTTAATATCTCTTGCTATGGCGTTAATAGTTTTCGTGGCTTTTCCCAATAAGGCAAATTGCCAACGAAATCTTCCCTGAACCTTGCGTATGATAGCAGGAGCAGGACCTAATATATTACAGTTATTCTGTTCTAAATTAAGATTCTTTTTGGAATATTGAACAAGATTATACACTATATCCTTTACTTCTTTTTCATCTTCTGATTCCAATCCGAATTGAATCATACGATTATATGGCGGATAACCTACAATTTTACGATTCCTCAATTCATACTCTGCAAATAACTCATAATTATGACTTTGGATAGATTTGATTACATAATGGGCAGGCATAAATGTTTGTATAACCACTTCTCCCCCTCTTTCTCTCCTGCCAGAACGACCCGCCACTTGCATAAGTAATTGAAAGACAAATTCAGTAGAACGGAAATTAGGGATGGACAAACCTATATCCGCATTCAAAACTCCAACCAGTGTAACATTAGGGTAGTCGTGTCCTTTAGCAATCATCTGAGTTCCAATAAGAATATCTATTTTATGCTCGGCAAATTTTTTTAAAATAGAATACCCCCTGCTTTTCGACATAGTAACATCCGTATCCATTCTCGCAATGGATGCCGAAGGAAAATGCTGTATTAACAAATCCTCTATTCTCTGTGTTCCTGTGCCTATCAGAACCAAAGGGGTTGTACCACATTCCCCACATTGCACCGGTCTGGGTTGCTTATAATTGCAATAATGGCAACGCACTGTTCCATCGTATCTGTGATAATTCAAACTTGTATTGCAATTGGGACATGACACTATCCAACCACAGGATGGACACATAGATATAGGCGAAAAACCACGGCGGTTAATTAATAAAATAGTTTGTTCTCTTCTACTAAGTCGTTCATTTATCTTTTCCCGTAATGCCATTGAAAGCACAGGTTCTCCAGAGGATTTATCCGTTTCTTTTCTCAAATCAACAATATGAATAGAAGGTAATGAGCCAGAAGCAACTCTCTGTGTCAATCGTAGTAAATGATATTTAGATGATGAAGCATGCACAAAAGACTCTAAGGATGGCGTTGCTGACCCCAAGACACATACAGCAGAGTTTATCTGGGCACGCATAACTGCGACATCTCGTGCATGGTATCGAGGAGTTTCTCCCTGCTTATAGGTATGTTCATGTTCCTCATCTACAATAACAAGCCCTAAGCGCTGTAAAGGAGCAAAAATTGCAGAACGGACACCTACAACCACATTTACTTTTCCTTCTTTTATTCTTCGCCACTCATCAAATCTTTCACCCTCACTTAAACCACTATGCAAAACAGCAACTTGTTCCTTAAATCGTGAATATAATCTGGCAATAGTTTGGGGAGTAAGAGAAATTTCCGGCACTAAAAGTAAGGATTGCAGTCCACATTCCAATGCCTTTTGAATAGTCTGTAAATATACTTCTGTTTTACCAGAACCTGTTACACCAAAAAGCAAAAAAGTCTTAAATTGCCGTTTTTGAATTGCATCAGATATAGATTTTACACATAACTGTTGCTCTTCATTTAAAATTATTGTTTGTTGGTTCTCAAAGGATTCCGTATATTGATATACTCTGGGAGTTCTTAGGACATTTTTGGGTATTAATTCTACCAACCCTTTCCGTTTGAGTGATGAAACAATATTCCTACTAACCCCTTGTTTCTGAATTAACTCTGAAAGTGGATATTCTTTCCCTTCGTGTAATAAAAAAAGGTAAGTCTTTACCTGTTGAGGTGCTTTTTTTTGCCAGATTAAAATATCTTCCTGCGTAATCGTTTTATCTTTTCTCAATCGCACCCCTATTTCTTTTTTTACTTTTTCCTGAATGCTTATTGGTTCAACAATAATTCTTATTAGCCCATCTTTTAGTAAAAGAGGAATCTCATTTTCTACCTCTTCATTTCTAATTTTTCTCTTTAATTCTTTTAAGTCCAGAGGTCTATCTTTGAGAACTTCAAAAATTTGATATGGGAGGCTACCCGGCAAATAATTACATG
>DAOSUS010000065.1 GCA_035378955.1 Candidatus Hydrogenedens sp.
ATTGCCCGTTTCTTTTAAGAAACGAAATAGATAAGGAACTTCCCATGTAGAAAGGTCTATTTCTGCTCCAATACCTTCGGGAAGAATTCGGGGCAGGTTTTCAGTAATTCCTCCACCTGTTATATGAGCCATACCCCGAACATCCGCAAGTTTAATAACAATTTGCATGATTTTGGCATAACAAGTATGAGGTGCCATTAGTGTATCGTATACAGACTGGTTTGTTCCAGGGAAAGTATCTTCTAACTTTAATTTAGCAACATCGAAGCATATTTTCCTTGCAAGTGTGTATCCGTTGGTATGAAGTCCCGATGATGACAGACCCAGAATAATATCTCCTGCTTGTATGTTAGAACCATCAATAATTTTTTTACGGTCTACAATACCTACTATTGTACCTACTAAATCATATTCGTCTGGTTGATATACATCGGGCATTTCTGCAGTTTCACCTCCAATCAATGCACATCCTGCCTGACCACATCCCCATGTCAATCCTTTTACTACTTCAACAATTGTAGTAGGATTAAGTTTCCCCATAGCAATATAGTCCAGAAAAAAAAGTGGTTTAGCTCCCTGGACGAGTATATCATTGACACAGTGAGAAACAAGGTCTATTCCAACGGTATCGTGTTTGTTCGCCATAATGGCTAACTTTATTTTTGTTCCGACACCATCAATACTTGACACAAGGACAGGTTCTTCTATTCCATGAAGGTCAGGTTGAAATAATCCACCGAATAAACCGATATTAGATAATACCTGGTCATTAAAGGTTCTTTTAACCAATTCTTTTATTTCACCGACTGCTTCATTGGCTGCGTCAATATTAACGCCAGCATCTTTATAACTTAATTTTGAATGTTTATCCATCGAATTATCCTTTACAGTATAAATATGATAAATAATGAATCTCAGACGCTCTTTTGTATAATACTTCCATATTAAATATGAATTTGTTTGGGAAATTGGAGATATAATAGCATATATCAAGGTATAATGCTAATGAATTTTAATTATAAAAACTATAAGTAAAACTTATGGATACTTTTTCTTACGACGCTTTACAATGTTTCTGCGCCCTGGTAGAAACGGGTTCTTTTGGGAAAGCTGCAGAAAAAACAGGAAGAACACAACCTGCCCTGAGCCAGAGGATAAAAAGTATTGAAGAAAGATTAGGAGGAGAACTGTTCGACCGTAGAAGGAAATGTTTGACACCTTTAGGGAAAAATTTTTATGAGTTGGCAAAAGAGTTTACATTGATGCAAAAAAAATTTAGCATGCTTTTTCAGGAAGCAACTCAGGGTTTTTCTTCCGAGTTAAAAATAGGGACCAGTGATACCTTTGCCTTTCATCTCTTACCTAAGGTAATTAGAGAATTTTTACGACAATTTCCCCAAATTCAGTTATCGGTTATAACTCGTTCTTCAGATGAAATAGAAAATATGGTCTATAGAGGAGAGATTAATATCGGTGTTGTAACTCAACCTGTAGGACATAGTAATTTAAAAGAAGTAAAAATATGCGAGGACCCTATTTATCTGGTAACATCTAAAAAACATCCTTTTACGAAGAAAAAGCCAACGAACATAATTTACGAATTACATAATGAATCTATTGTTATGATAGATGCAAAGACGAGAACAGGAAGAATAATTAATAAATATTTGAAAACGATAAAAATAGAACCGAAATGTGTTATTGATGGTGGCTCGTTTCAGGTGATAATGAAGTATGTAGCGGAAGGTTTCGGTGTTTCTTTTGTCCCAAGAATGGTGGCTATGGATTGGCAAGAAAAAGTAGAAATAATAAAGATAAAGAAAGCCCCGTCTATCCCTTATGTTTGTATTTATCCTCGATTTTTATCCATGTCAAAAACAGAAAAGACTTTTCTTAATTTGTTAAAGAAACATACAAGTACAATAAGAATATAGAAATTACAGAGTATATCTATGAGTTTTATGGGGAAGGAAAGAATAATTGGAATGCTTCTACTTGGCATTTTGCTTATTCCACCGATTGCATTTTCTTTTGAATTTACATCATTTCTGTATCCAAAAGAAATTGTGTTAAGTATCTTTTTAGTTTTGTTATTGCCGTTTTTTATAAAAAATAAAGAAAAATTATTTTTACCTTTACCCTTTGTTTTCTTTTTAATCTTAAATTTGTATTTGTTTTTAAGTTGTTTATACGCAAAAGTTCCAGAACAAGCATTGATTCGTTCTGCAGAATTGTTTTTGGTGTTTATTGCAGTTATTTTAATAACAGATATTAACAGGAAAGGAAATTATGACACTGTTTTAGAATATAGCATACTAATATCAGGATTATTGGTTGCTATTTTATTAATTGTGCAATATTTTGATTTATTACCTGTTTTATTTCCTAAATATTCCTTTTATAAACAGTTGTATTCTGTGTTCGGTAATCAAAATCTTGCTGGAACATATATTGCTATTGTAATGATAAGCACTTTAGTTTGTTGGGATAATATTCCAATAAGAGATATATTTAAGTTTATTTGTTTTTTTGTTTTAGGATATGGATTGATTTTGAGTAATTCGCGAAGTTCATGGCTTTCAGTTTTAGGGGTAATGGCTTTTTATTTTATAAGTAGATATGAAAAAAATATTGGGCATAGAAAGAAACAGATATATATTCTAATAGCCATGTTATTGGGAATACTAATTACCTTACCACTTATATATGAGCGTTTAAAATACAGTTTTACTGACATAGATGTAGGGTTCCGTGTCCGTTTGTGGGTATATGATGGGTCTATTCGAATGTTTTTATCTCATCCATTTTTCGGGGTAGGTTTTGGAAACTTTTATTATTGGAGTCCTAAATATTTAGCGGATGCCTTAAATTCAAGTTATGGAAGTATCCATATTAGAAATGAGTTATTAACCTTACATGCCCATAATGACATACTTGAATTGTTGACTGAAGCAGGTATATCAGGATTTTTACTTGTAGGATTATTTTATTTTTATCCTATTTTTATTTATCGGAATCCCTATGTATGGTGGGTATTTATTTTTGTTTCTTTTTTAAATCCGATTTTAATAAGTTCTTCTCATTTGATTGTAGCCTGTTTGTCTATACATAAGGAAAAGCGAAGAATTTTCAAAGAAAAAAATATACAGATAGAAAAATTAGGGAATGTGAATAATAAAGCAAGAATTATTTTCTCTGTTCTTAGTCTTTTATCCATTCTATTCCTTACTTATACATTATGGATTCCGGACTACAAACTTCGGCAAGCGGAAAGACTACTAATATTAGGACATGATTGTGAATCCCAATACAAAGTATTGGTGAGTTCTAAATTTGCCACTTATGCTATGTATGAGGGTTATGCTCAGGAATTGATAAGAAAAAAAGATTACAAGAACGCATATGAAATATTGAAGAAGGCACTCAAAAAAACAGATGAGGGGAATATTTATCTGTTATTAGGCAGATGTGCAGAAGAATTAAGAAAGAAAGAAGAAGCCATAAAATGGTATCGAGAGTGTCTTTATCGTTTTCCGGATAATAAAACTGCAAGAGAATATTTACTATTTACTGGGGACTTAAAATAAAAAGGCTTTGTATTCGGGCAACAAATGGTGTTTTATTTTCCGTAGAGATTTTGAATGTAAAGATTTCATCTGTATTTACAGAACAATTCGCTGACAATTTATCAGACCTGTTTTTGTAATAAATAATAGGTTTTGTTTCTCCTTTATTAACTTCACAAATAAATGTATCGATATTATCTAAAAAGAGGTCTATTTTTATTCTGTTGGCTCTTATATCGAGCCAATAAGAACCTGTTTTCTCAAAGGCTATGTTTTTTGTTATAGGAGAGCCATCAGTGCTTTTTAGTTCCATAGTGTGAGGAGGTTGTATATGTTGATATTTGAAGAAACGGGCAACTGCAGGAATTTGAGTAAAAGGATTTATGAAAGTATTCAGGATATGAGATTCTACAGCACTAAAGATGATAACAGTTGATATAAATAGCATAAACATCTGAAATAAACAAAGATTTAAGGTCTTTATAAGAGATGTAGCAAATGTCCCAAAAATAACAAGAAAGGAAAAGATAGGAACCATTATAAAGCCCCACAAAAATAAAGGCTTGGGTAACCATGATGATAGACTGATAAAAGATGCAATAATCAATCCTGTTAGAATGATAAGATTATAAGGAATTTTTTCTCTTAAACCCGTTATATTTAATCCTAATTTGATAAATATAGGTGAAATAAAGAGCAAAATAATGGTGGTGATAAAATGGGCAGGAAAGAGTTCATGTCGGTAAATATCCCAGAAGGTCAAACTAACATGAACAGATTTATAATCTCCCAATAGGAACTTTAGAGACATAAAGATATTTACAGATATAAAGGAAATGGTAACCAGACCTAACAAGAGCATTATAATTTCAGGTGTTAACATAGCAACAGGGGCCAAATTTATATCTGTTGTCGTTAAATCAGCCCGAGTGGTTTCTGGTGTAAGAGACTCTCCACATTTCCAACATCGGTCAATATAGCCTTTATTCTCTGCTCCACAGCGTTTACATATAGATTCGGGGAGTAAATCAAATTCAGAACCGAAAGTAAATGGAAAAGGTGTCTTTCTTACATGTTTTTTACTTAAAAAACTTTCTATTCGTGATACAGCAGTTTGCGCCCACTTATGTTCAGGACAAATTTCGGCGAGTTTTTCATAAACTTTTCGCGCCTCTTCAATTTTTCCGGCTGAAATCAATGCTCTTCCCAGTTGTTCATATAGACCGGGTTCTTTATCCCATTTTTCAATGGCTTTTTTAAGTTCGTTTATAGATTCTTCATACTTGCCAAGACGATATAATGTTGCCGATAAAAAGCGATAAACATTGACATAAGGCTCCCATTCATTTTTAAGTATGGTTAGATGTTCTAATGCTAAAGAATAATCTTTGTTCTGATAAAGTTTTTTTGCTAATTTCCATCGGTTTTCGTAATCTTTCGGATTTTTTTCTACATAATCAAGCAAATCAAGTAAATTCAAGGCTTTTCTCCAAAAAATATTTAACTGGCTTTCTTCTTCTTTTTTCTTTCTCTTTTCTTCGTTTCTTTATATTTTGCAAGATTTATTCTATAAAGAATTTCATTGACAACCCATGCAATAACGGCACCTATAACAGCAGACATACCTATAGTGAAACCTATATGGGCACCTAAGGAATTATCATAGAGTAATAGTCCTGATAAAAAATAATTTGGAATAAGTAAAAAGACACTACAAATCGCCCAGAAAATCCATCCTACGGATTCAAGGTTTTTGAATTGTTTCATTGCTTAAATTGTCTCCTTTCTATTCGTTTCTGTATTACTCTGGGGGAGTGTAATTATAAACTTTGTGCCTTTGTCTTTTTTACTAACTACATTAATTTTACCACCATGTTCTTCTACAATTTTTTTGGTAACGGATAAACCTAAACCTGTCCCTCGATATCCTTTGGTTGTAAAGAAAGGTTCAAAGATATGTTCTATGTCTTCAGGCAGGATACCTTTTCCATTATCGGACACCGTAATAATTAAATCTTTATTTGGAGATAATTCTCCTTCAATTTTAACAATACCTTTTTTTTCAGGAACTGCTTCACCGGAATTTAGAAGTAAATTAGTTAAACAATGAATAATACCATTGGGGTCAAGGAGCACCTTGTCTTTTACTTGGGATATATCAATTATGAGTTGGATTTGTCGGTTGGAGAAAAGGTCAGAGAAGAATTCTGATACCTTATTGGTTATATCTTCTAAATGACAATATATTTTTTGTGGGGTTCGAGGTTTAGAAAATAACAATAAATCTTTAACAAATTCAAAGACATAAAGGGAAGTTCTTTTAAGTACAGGCCATGCTTTATGAACAACTTCATAATTTTTTTGGTTCAATGATTTTTCGATAAGTTCGGTGCTGGTTAACATTCCAGTGAGTATATTTTTTAAATGATGGGCTAATGCAGTTAATGTATAACCTATGGCAGCGAAGCGTTCTGCCTGTAATTTTTCCTGGATTAATTGGGAATTTACAACAGCAGAAGCAGCCCATGATGCTAAAATTTCCAGAAAACGGAGGTCTTCATGAGAAAAAGGTTCATTCCCAATTTTATTAACCATTTCTATAACACCAATTAATCGTTGACGGTCAATTAATGGAACAGCAAGAATATTTCGGGTTGAAAATTGAGTTGCCATATCTACTCCCGGGAAAAAACGAGAATCGTTCCTGACATCATTAACAATCAAAGGTTTTTTTGTTCTCGCAACTTCTCCGGCAATTCCACAGTTTATAGGTATGCGAATTTCTTTCTTTACTATTTCAGAACCAACGGGACCTAAAGTTACCTGAAAAGAAAGTTCTTTCTTTTTTTCATCATAGAGCAATAAAGAGCCTGCTTCAGCATTACATGCCTTTTTACATTCTTCTGTTATGATTACAATAAGTTGTTCAATATCCGTTAAGTTAGAATAAAAGTGCTGAACCCGATATATGGATTGAATGTAATTTCGGACATTTTCATCCAGCCAATCTAATTTTGTAATTTCACTATCAAATTTATTTTCCATCAGGAAGAATTATCCTTTTTTTATTTTTGACTTTGCATATTTCTTAAATGTTGTGTTCTCCGTTGTCTTTGGAGTTCTTTTATTTTATTATAGATTATAGTTAATTTGTTTAATGATGAATCATTTAGCACCGTAAAAATTAAATCCTTTAATATATATTCATCTACAAAATCACAAAAGGAATCGTAAATCTGTATTAAGTTCCTTATTTTATATTTTATTGTAAAATGATTTATCAAATGGGTAGAGTCTAAATCTACCAAATATATGGATTTTCCATTTACCGTGAGTAGATTTTTACCGGATAAGTCTTTGTGATATATCCCTTTTTCCCATAAAAGGAGAAGGAACTCTTTCATTGTATTGAAGAAGTCTTCTAATGTTATCCCTTTCCTTGAATAAATATCATCTTTAATGAATATCTCAACATTGTAACTATCAAAAAGGTATTCAGAGAGGAAGAAATGTTGATAAGGTAATGAATAATTTAACATTTCGAGGTACGCAATAGGTTTAGGGGTAGGTATGTGAGCATGTATTAAATAATTACTTATATTCCATGCATTTCTACAACGATTGGATAAAAATAAATGTCTAAATATTCCCTCATAAATTGGATAGTTTGTTTTTTTTACAAAGTAAGAACGCCATTGAAAGGAGGAAACTTTGGCTGTTTTTTTCAATACTATACCTTTATTAGATATTTCATATAAGAAGATTTCCGGGTCAAAGTTTTCTTCATTTGACCAGATTCTATATCGTGAATTGCTTTTATATACCATTGGTAACTAACTATTTTTATTAATGTGACGAATTTTATAATTTACCCATTGTATATGAGGATATAAAAATAGCTTTGCCAGGAAAGAGAGGTTCGAAATAGCATAACCTTTTAATAGAATATTAAAAAAGTCAGTGCTAATACCTCTTTTTATAAAAGAGCGTTTTAATCTTAACAAATTTTGAGAACGGTAATAATTATTAAATGTAGTTATTTTTTTTGCATTATCGAAATCAATTAGAAAAACAGATTTGTTTTTAGAATCAATTAATAAATTCCTTATTTGTAAATCATTATGAAAAATTCCGATATCGTGCATATTTTTTATAATCTTTCCACATTTGATAAGTATGTCGTATTTTTCTTCAATTGAAAAGAAATTGTTTTTTAAAAGTTCTTCTAATGTATATGTCTCTGGAATATAATCAGTGATTACCCCGCATTTATAAAACCCCAATTTTTTCGACCAAAATCCTCCGAGATATTCAGGAACTGGTAAATTATCTTTTAGTATATTTATATACATGTAAAATTCATGCAAAAAACGATTTGAAAGGAAATAAAGTTTAGGAAAAATTTTTTCTGAGATACCACCATGGAAATATTGCTTTATTAGAACAGATGAGTTTGTGTTTAATTTGAATAAAAAAATTTTGTTTCGACCACCTGATAAGGGTATTAATTTATTAGATATGGAATTAGAAAGTATATCAGATACTATGTCAAATAAGTCAGGGGATAGGTCTTCTCTTAAAATTACATGAGCGATAGTATTTGAAAGTATTTTATAACCTGTGGGAAGTTGTATAGTCATATATTATTACATTTTTGTTAAAAGTAAAAGAATAATAAATTATAAAACACTTGAATGAGAAATAAAAAGAAAAGAATATTAAAAGGGAGGAGCGGCAGGCTTGGGCATTCCTGCCGCTATATTTGCGGGGGGTGTCTGAGAAATTGCTCTGTAGGCGCAAGAGGAAAATTCATATTCAACATTTATATTGAAGTTTTGGGCTGGTCTGAGGAATCGGGCATACGCAATTCCCAAACACCAAATATATAGTAGCACAATATATAGTGGTTTGTCAAGTGCAATTTTAAAAATTTTTTATTATTTATTTTAGCGATTATAAAGAAATAAAGAAGAAATAGTAACTTTTCGTATAAGAAAAATTTTATACTAAATTCTTAAACTAATCGGACATAAAATATCTAAATTGAAACTGATTATATTTTATACGGAGTGTAAAATATGGGGTAACAATATATAGTAGATAAAAGAAAAAAAGATTTTATGTTATTGTAGAAATAGACTATTTAATGGTAAGTAAAATTTATTTAAAAGTTGAAAAATTTTACAATCATACCTTATAATATTAATTTAATATATCTTGTTTTGTAAACTCAATTGCTTTTCAGAATGAATAATTAAATGATTGAGAGGGTATTTTTATGATTTTTATTCCTAAGGAAGTTTACCCCAAAGAGACTCGAATACCAATAGTCCCTGATACGGTAAAAAAATTGGTAAAGTTAGGAGCCGAAGTATGCATTGAGTCTGATATGGGGTGGAGTTGTGGTTATTCGAATGAACAGTATATAGAAGCAGGAGCGAAAGTCGTATCACGAGAGGAAGGATTAAAAAATGCAGATATTGTTTTACGATTAAGAAAACCTCCTATTGAAGAAATAAAATTACAAAAGAGAGGTTCTCTGCATATTAGCTATTTGGAACCCTTCTTTGATTTTGCCATACAGGATGAATTTATTAAGAATGAAGTTAACGCAATATCTATGGAAATGATTCCGCGAACAACATTAGCCCAAAAGATGGACGCTTTGAGTTCACAAGCAAATTTAGCGGGTTATGTTGCGGTTATAGTTGCTGCGAATAGATTACCTATGGTATTTCCCATGATGATGACACCCGCAGGAACATTAAAACCAATTCGTATATTCATTATTGGTTGCGGTGTTGCTGGTTTGCAAGCAATAGCCACAGCGAAAAGATTAGGAGCCCGAGTTGATGCGTTTGATACAAGACCTGTGGTTGAAGAACAGGTATTATCGTTAGGAGCGAAATTCGTAAAAATTGATGTAGGACCCACCGGGCAGACAAAAGATGGTTATGCACTGGAACTTACGGAAGAACAGAAACAAAAGCAACGGGAAGGAATGAAAAAGGTTATAGCCCAATCGGATGTTGTCATTACAACAGCACAGGTTTTTGGTAAAAAGGCTCCATTATTGGTTACCAATGATATGATAAAGGCAATGCGACCGGGTAGTGTTATTGTAGACCTTGCTGCAGAAACCGGTGGAAATGTGGAAGGTTCAAAACCCGGTGAAGAAGTGATTATAGATAATGTGATTGTTATTGGAGCGGAGAATTTTCCGGGACGTGTTGCAGTTCATGCCAGTCAAATGTATTCCGCTAATTTAGGGAATTTGATTGAACATTTCTGGAATAAGGAAACAAAGTCTTTTAATTACAAATTAGAAGACGAAATATTAAATGGATGTTTAATAATTCATGAAGGTAAATTAAGAAATGAATTAATACAAAAGGCAAGGAGCTAACAATGAAAAAAAGGATAGTAAAACTAAATAAAATTCCCCTGATGGGATGGGTAAGTTTGGTGGTGTTTGTATCTATCCTATCCCTTTTATTATTGGGGAGTTTCCCAAAAGTGAAAGCAGAAAGTAATGTAGGTTCTTCAGCAATACCTGCGGTTGTTGCAACAGAATGTGAGACAGAACAATCCTTGCCCAGTAGCAGGGCATTAAACCCCATGACATTACTTTTGTTTACTTTCTTAATATCGGTATTTCTTGGAGTAGAAATTTTGACCAAAGTGCCATCACAACTTCATACGCCCTTAATGTCCGGGTCTAATGCTATATCGGGAATAACAGTCGTAGGTGCATGCTTAGCTGCGGGACAAGGGAGAAATTCGGTGTTATTGATAGGTATTGGTGTAATCGCAATGATTTGTGCCATGATAAATGTTGCCGGTGGTTATCTTGTTACAGACAGAATGTTAAGAATGTTTAAAGGGAAGGAAAGGAAGTAACCGTGAACGAAACTATTAAAATATTAATTGAAGTTGCCTATATGGTATCGGCGGTTACCTTTATTTTAGGTCTGAAAATGCTCAGTAAGCCAACAACCGCCATTAAGGGAAATATCATTTCTGGATTAGGTATGTGCCTTGCTATTGCAGTTACGCTTGTCAATCCGGTAATCAAATCTTATGAGTGGATAATAATCGGAGGACTTATAGGAAGCATTATTGGAGCCATTGCTGCGATAAAAGTCCCGATGACTTCTATGCCGGGATTTGTTGCATTTTTCAATGGAACAGGCGGACTTGCCAGTATGTTAGTCGGTTGGTCTGATTTTCATGTTACATATAAAGGTTATGGGGCATATAGCCTGGAAAATATTGTATTAATACTTGCAACTTATCTGGCGATGTTAATCGGTGGAGTTACCTTCTCAGGAAGTATGGTTGCTTATGCAAAGTTAGAAGAAAAAATTCAAGGAAAACCAATTCTATTTAAGGGACAGCAGTTAGTAAACGCTATCGTATTAGGATTGTCTATCATAATTGGAGTTCTTTTCTTTGCCAGTCCTAATGGTCCTTTAATGTATCCAGCAGTTATTTTGTTAATGATATTATCAAATATTCTGGGTATTTTAGTTACTATCCCCATTGGCGGTGCGGATATGCCTGTTGTTATATGTTTGTTAAATAGTTATTCAGGTATGGCAGCATGTGCATCCGGTTTCGTATTAAATAATACAGTACTAATCGTGGCGGGGGCATTAGTCGGTGCAAGTGGTATTATTCTTACAGCAATTATGTGTAAAGCAATGAATCGTTCCCTTGCTAATGTCTTATTCAGTGGCTTTGGTTCATCTGAAGGGTCAGTTAGCACATCTGAGACTGGTGAAGTAAAAGCATTATCACCTGAAGATGCCTATTTCGTATTAGAGGCGGCTCGTTCTGTTGTATTTGTTCCTGGTTATGGTATGGCAGTTGCACAGGCTCAACATGTGGTAAAGGAACTTGCGGACTTATTAGAAAAAAATGGGGCAGAGGTAAAGTATGCCATTCACCCTGTTGCAGGTCGTATGCCAGGTCACATGAATGTCTTATTGGCAGAAGCCAATGTGCCTTATGACCAATTATTGGAGATGGACGATATTAATCCGATTATCGACACAGTAGATGTTTGTATTGTTGTTGGTGCGAATGATGTCGTAAATCCGTCAGCAAGAGAAAATCCTAAGAGTGCTATCTATGGAATGCCTATTATTAATGTAGATTACGCTAAAACCTGTTTTGTCTTGAAGCGTTCTCTCGCATCGGGTTTCTCTGGTGTTGAAAACCCGCTATTCTTTAAAGAAAATACACGAATGATTTTTGGAGATGCTAAACAGACATTAACAGCAATTATAAATCAGTTCAAGGAAGCACAAGAGTAATATAAACTATTCTTGGTATTTTTATAGCCCTTGTTGTAGCAAATATAACAAGGGCTAATTGCTTTTGGAAGGTAAATGTTTGTTGATAGTTATTGCGAAGATGTGAGACAAATGAGACAGGATAGAATGGATTGGATAGAGGGGCGAGGATAAAAAAATTAAGGAAGCAAGATATTATTATCTATCAAATGAGTGATAGTATACTTCTCCCATTAATAGTTTCATATAACCATTCTCATTTAAAAATTATTAAAATCCTCTTTGTTGATAAGTTATAAATAGGAAAACACAAATAAGATGATGTGTTCTTTTAAATCACATTTCTTTTTTTGAGAATTGTTTCCTAATAATGTTCAATGCACCACCCGATTTATACCATTCGATTTGTGTGGCGTTGTAAGAATGGTTTGCTAATAGGGTTTCTTTTGTTCCATCGGAGTGATGAATGACAACGGTTAGAGGTTTTTGTGGTGAAAAGTCGTCAAGACCTAATATATCAATCTTATCATCTTCTTGAATTTTATCGTAGTCTTTAGGGTCTGCAAAGGTAAGAGCAAGAATTCCCTGTTTTTTTAGGTTTGTTTCATGGATACGAGCGAAACTACGAACGAGGATAGCCTTTACACCTAAATATCTCGGTTCCATGGCAGCATGTTCGCGGGAAGAACCTTCTCCATAGTTTTCATCACCAACTACAATGGTTCCTATCCCTTTTTGTTTATAAAAGCGTTGAACCTGTGATACAGTTCCATATTCAGAAGTTAATAAGTTTTTTGTAGTATTTGATTTGTTGTTGAATGCGTTAATAGCACCCATGAAACAATTATTAGAGATATTATCAAGATGTCCTCGATATTTTAACCATGGTCCTGCAGGGGATATATGGTCTGTTGTGCATTTTCCTTTGATTTTTAGTAGAAGATATAAACCTATAAGGTCTCCATTGTTTGGAGGGAAGGGTTCTAATAATTGTAATCGTTGTGAATCAGCGCGCACATCTACATTTAGGTTTTGAGATTGTTCTGCAGGTGGAACATAGCCAGAATTACTACATACAAAACCGTTTCTGGGAAATTCGTCACCTGTAGGAGGGTCTAACATTACTTCGACCCCTTCTTCATTGATTAATTTATCGGTTAACGGATTAAATGTAATATCTCCGGATAAAACTAACGCTGTTACGATTTCTGGGGAAGATACAAAAGCATGAGTTTTAGGGTTACCATCATTCCTTTTTGCAAAATTTCTATTAAATGAAGTTACAATTGTATTCGGTTCATCATTAGGACTATAGCGATGTCTTGCCCATTGGCCAATGCAAGGACCACATGCATTAGCAAGAACAACCCCATTTATATTCTCAAAGTCTTTAAGTATACCATCTCTTTCAATTGTTTCATGTATTTGTTCAGACCCGGGAGTTATTATAAATTCTGCTTTTGCCTTTAATTTTTTGGATACTGCCTGTCGTGCAATAGATGCCGACCTGCTTAAATCCTCATAGGAAGAATTTGTGCATGAACCTATCAAACCTACCTCTACTTTGAGAGGCCAGTTGTTTGCGATAGCCTTTTCTTTGATTTGAGAGATAGGAGTGGCTAAATCAGGTGTGAATGGACCATTTAAGTATGGTTCCAGTGTGGATAGGTCTATTTCTATTACTAAATCGTAATATTTTTCGGGAGTTAAAACAACATCCGTATCAGGACATAGTTCTTTGCTTAATGCTTCGCATAATTGTGCAACTTTTTCCCTGCCTGTGTGAAATAAATAATCTTTCATCCGTTTATCAAAAGGGAAAATAGAACAGGTTGCCCCTACTTCGGCACCCATATTGCAGATGGTTGCTTTGCCCGTGCATGAAATTGTCTCTACGCCAGGTCCAAAGTATTCAATAATATATCCTGTTCCCCCTTTAACAGTAAGAATACCGGCTAATTTTAATATCACATCTTTTGGAGATGTCCAGCCTTTTAATTCTCCAGTGAGTTTAACACCAAGAATCTTTGGGAATTTCAATTCCCAGGGAAGACCTGCCATAACATCTACCGCATCGGCACCCCCTACACCTATGGCTATCATTCCTAATCCCCCTGCATTAGGAGTATGAGAATCGGTTCCTATCATCATTCCGCCGGGGAAGGCGTAGTTTTCTAAAATTACCTGATGAATAATCCCTGCTCCCGGTTTCCAGAAGCCTATCCCATATTTTTGGGAAACACTGTAAAGAAAGTTATAAACTTCTTCGTTCTCTTTTAGTGCTTTTTGTAAATCGGATGTTGCCCCTTTTTCTGCCTGGATTAGATGGTCACAATGGACTGTGGTAGGAACGGCGACTTTAGGTCTACCTGCTTGCATAAACTGCAATAATGCCATTTGGGCTGTAGCATCTTGCATGGCAACCCTATCCGGATTGAACTCAATATATTCATCTCCTCTCTTAATTTCACGAATATCGGCTTTGTTAGATACATGGCTATATAGGATTTTCTCTGTAAGAGTTAGAGGACGGTTTAACTTATCTCGAATTTCTTTTATATCATTTTGATAGTTATTTAAAACATTTTTTATTAATTCTAAATCAAACAACATAGGTGTATCTCCATAGCAAAAGGGGAAAATATTAATAGAGAGTAATGGATAAATTATAAAAGATAAGTTTATTCTTTTTCTAATATGTAAACAGCTTCTTCTGCTATGAGATTTTTTAAATAATGAACGGTACCCTTAGAATTTAGAGAAATTTCTTTAAGTATTTTTATATTCATTTCCTTGCAAAGGTTTTGAAAGTCTTTTAATGTGAAGAAATGTCTATTTGGACTTTCATACCAGGAATAAGGAAGATTCGGTGTTACAGGAGAAACGCCTTTAAACAAAATATTAAAACGCACTTTCCAGTGTCCAAAGTTAGGAAAACTGACTATACCTCTTTTACCGATACGGAGTATTTCTTTTAATACAAGGTCAGGTCGTTTTATGACCTGCAAAGTCATGCTCAAAATTACATAATCGAAACAATTATCCGGCAATTCCGAAAGTCCTTCATCAATATCAGCTTGAATAACCGGCAAACCACAAGAAACGGCACTAATAACATTTTCCTGATTGATTTCAATACCTAATCCATCGGTTTTCTTTTCACGGTCAAGGCGACATAAAAGAGTGCCTGCTCCACAACCAAGGTCTAATATACGGGCATTATATTCGATTAATTTTACTATCAAATCCAGGTCAATTCGTGAGCCTGAATAGATACTATTAGGTATAACTTTTTTAGGTTCTATCTTTTCCTGTCTATCATTGGCTAAACATTTGGGGCAAGGTCTATCGGGGAAATAAACATGTTTTAGAAATCCACTGATTAGTTCTGTCATATTTTTGTAGTCAATAAGAAACGAATCATGTCCATACGGAGATTGAATATTGCAGTAACTAACATTTTTCTTTTGACGAGCAAGTGCAAACACAATTTCTCTCGACTTTTCAGGAGGGTATAACCAATCTGAAGAAAATGATATTACTAAAGTTTTTCCTTGAACTCTACTTAAAGCATCATCTAAATTCTTATATCCCCGTGAAATGTCAAAGTAATCAATGGCTTTTGTTATATAAAGGTAGGAATTAGCATCAAAACGATTAACAAATTTTTCTCCCTGATAATCTAAATAACTTTCTATAGAAAATTCTTTATTAACATCATAACGGAATTGTTCCCCATTCTGTAATTTTCTCCCAAATTTATTTTTCATTGAATCATCGGAAAGATAAGTGATATGAGATAGCATGCGTGCAACAGCCAATCCGTTAGTAGGACCTGGCGATGGATAATATTTACTATTGGCAAATTTAGGGTCGGAAAGTATGGCATGTCTTCCAACAGCATGAAAAGCAATCTGTTGGGCTTCACTAACAGGGGGTGCAGAAATTACCACAATAGATTTTGTTTTGTCAGGATAGCGGACACTCCATTCTAAAGCCTGCATACCGCCCATAGAACCACCAATAACACAAAGCCATTGAGGTATATCTAAGTGTTTCATTAGTTCATATTGGGCATTGACCATATCTCCAATTGTTACAAAAGGAAAATCAGTGCCATAAGGCTGCCCTGTTTCGGGATTGATGGACATAGGTCCTGTAGAGCCAGAGCATCCTCCCAAAGTATTGGAACAGACAACAAAATATTGGTTTGTATCCAATGCTTTTCCTGGTCCTATCATGGGGTCCCACCACCCGGGTTTATTATCTTCCTTGCTATGATAACCTGCGGCATGGGCATCACCTGATAAAGCATGACATACAAGGATAGCATTATCTTTTTTAGGAGATAGAACACCATAAGTTTCGTATGCAATCGTGACTGGACTTAACCTTGCACCACTCTCCAGAGTGAGAAACTCCGGAGAGTGGGCAAAAGTATAGTATTTCGTTTCTACAATTCCTACATTTGCTATTTCCATAACTTTATATTACCTGAAGTTTACTCCTGTGATTTATTTAAGGCTTGCTCTAAATCTTCCAGTATATCATCAATATCTTCAATACCTACAGACAATCGAATGAAATCAGGAGTTACGCCGGCTGCTTTTTGCTCTTCAGGCGATAATTGCTGATGGGTTGTAGATGCAGGATGAATAACCAATGTTTTTGCATCTAAAACATTAGCAAGATGAGATATGAGTTTCAAATTATCAATAAACTTTTTCGCAGAAGGAATATCTCCCTTTATTCCAAAACCCACAATAGCACCCTGACCATGCGGCATATATTTTTGTGCTCGAGCATAATCAGGATGGGACGGAAGTCCGGGGTAATTCACCCATTTTACTGCTTTATGCTTCTCTAAAAATTGGGCTACTTTAAGAGCATTTTCGCAATGTCGAGGAACCCGTAAATGAATCGTTTCCAATCCTTGTAGCAATAAGAAAGCATTAAATGGAGATAAGCAAGGACCCATATCTCTTAAAAGAGTTACTCGAGCCTTAATAATATAACTGATGTTTCCCAAGGGTTTGAATATATCATTAAAAACCATACCGTGATAGTTAGGATTAGGTGATGTAAATTCAGGGAATTTTCCATTATCCCAATCAAATTTGCCACTATCTACAATAACACCTCCTAAGGATGTCCCATGACCTCCAATAACCTTTGTTGCACTGTGGACTACAATGTCTGCACCAAAATCAATGGGTTTAAATAAAATTGGTGATGTAACCGTGTTATC
>DAOSUS010000066.1 GCA_035378955.1 Candidatus Hydrogenedens sp.
AATTTCATTTTCATTACAATTATTTATAGGATAAATGTATATTTGTGGTAACTGGATTATAGATTTACAATCGTAACTATTGTTTTTCTGCATCCCCATATATACAGTTCGTATTTCTTTATTGTCTATTATATTTAAATTTATTCCCCACTCATTATAAAACAGGAGAGCATTTCCTGTATTGGATTGGATATATGCAAGTTTTTTATTATTGATATCGATTTCTTTTTTCTCTATATTTTTTATTTCTTTATTAATATTGAAACAAAATGGGATAAATTCAATATCTTTATGTAAGGGATTATTAATTAATAATTCACCTTTTATAAAAATGACGGGGAGGTTGTTTAAGGCATAATAAAGCATTCTTAATTGGTTTTGTTTCCAATATAGTTTTTGTAATATTCCGAAAGATTTTTCATCATAATACTCAGAGAATTCCAAATCGGTAATTTCATAATTTATTTTCTCACCATTTTTATTACGGAATAAGATATTAATTTCACTTTTTCCGACCCATTCAAAATTTTCTGGTATAGATATAATAGAATCAAGACTTCCTGTTACTATGTACCATGAAATTTTTAGTTGGGAGGTGATTATTTCGGCTTTAATTCTATCAATGCAAGATGAACACATAACTTTACAACGCTATACCATTAAATCAATTATAAGACCTGCTGGATTATCCAGTGAATTTAATAGACCTTGCACAGCATTATCATTTAAGGGATTGTCCGCTTCTTCTTTATCATTCTGCTTCTGTTCTTGTTTTAATTTTTCTATCTTTTTTAATTCATATTCTATTTCTTTCAATCGTGTTTCAATAATTCTTTTTTCTTCTCCTTCTACATTCTTTAATTTTATTTTCAACATCCTTCGTTCTGCTTTGAGTAAATTTTCTTTTATTTTCAGTGCATTATCTATTTTATCTGTATTTATGTTGGTATTTATTTTTTGTTCTCCGTTCGCTAAATCTAATATTTTTTTCTTTTCTTCGTTTGTTTTTTCTCTTGTAACAATAGTTGTGGTTCCGCCTACCATTGTCAGAAAAGACCCATTTTTCCGAAGTTTATATTCTGTATTTAAAAACACTACCTCTTTCCCTTCCATAAGCGCCTCTGCCTTTAATCTTTGTCTGTTTCGTGCTTCTTGTGAAAAAACAGTAAAGGCACTCAGGGAAGCAGGAGTTGGGGGAGCAACACCGGGTTCTCCCGGGTCTAATCTATAAAAAGTTAATGGGTTATTTATGATATTTGTATTCAGGACATTCATAATATATTTAATTCTTTATTTATATACACTATAATTATAACAAAGATTTTCGCTATTTATTAGAATATTTATCCAATTTTTTCGTTTCTTATATCCTGTAAACTATCCCCTAATAAATTTAGCAGTAGTAGTATTAACACGAAAAAACATCCTGGGAAAAGCAGTAACCATGGATATTCTTCCATCACTTCTACACCTTCACGGATTAATACACCGAGAGAACACATCGGGGGTTGCACGCCTAAACCAAGAAAACTTAAAAAAGCCTCTAATAAGATTACCTGAGGGATTGTTAATGTAGTATAGACGATAACGATATTTAATAAATTGGGGATAACATGTTTAAATAGAATACGGGGAGTAGAAAATCCGAGTGCTTTTGCAGAATATACAAATTCCTGTTGTTTAATGGATAAGACTTTCCCTCGAACAATTCGAGCCATAGTAAGCCATTCTACTGCACCGATGGCTATAAATAACAGATAAAAATTCCTGCCGAAAAATGTCATTAAAATAATTACAAACATAGTAAAAGGCATTGTATATAGGATATCTACGAAATACATCATCCATGTATCAATCCATCCGCCTACATAACCTGAAATAGAACCATAGCTAACTCCAATTAATAAGGCAACAACCGTTGCACATAAACCTACCCAGAAGGATATTTTGATACCATAAAGTGTTCTTACAAATAAATCCCTGCCTAATAAATCTGTTCCGAACCAATGTTCATAAGAAGGTTTCACTGCACCTAATTCAAGATTTTGTTCTTCATAAGTAGTATTCAAAAATATAGGAACGATAAAAGAAGAAATTATGATAGTAAGTAATAGTAATAATGCCCATTTTCCTTTTTTATTTAGTTCAGGTATAACTTTTTTTATTAAAGTTTTATATTTATCTATTTCTTTTATTTCCATATTTACTCGTAAGAAATTCTTGGGTCAAGATAGCCCTGAATAATATCTGCAATTAAATTTAATATAAGTATTAAAAGTGCATAGACGAAAACGATACCGATTATCATTGTATAATCTCGATTAAAAGTTGCTTCAACGAACTCCCGACCTAACCCTGGAATTTGAAAGATAGTCTCAACAACAAACGACCCGGTAAGGAGACCTGCAGTGGCAGGACCTAAGAATGTCACTAAGGGTTGGAGTGCCCCTTTTAACGCATGAATAAGCAATACTCTCTTACCGGAAGCCCCTTTGGAAATGGCTGTTCTTATATAGTCCTTTTTCATCACTTCTATTATTCCCGAACGCATAATGCGTGTAATATATGCAGAATATACAAAACCTAAAGAAATAGAAGGCAATATTTTTTGCTGTGGGAAATCCCATCCAGCCACTGGGAGTATTTCCCATTGTAGTGCAAATATAAGAACCAATACGGGACCTATAACGAAGGCAGGTATACATATTCCTAAAACAGCAAAGTGAGTAAGACATGTGTCTATCCATGTGTTTTGGTAAAATGCAGATACTATTCCGCATAAACAACCTACAAAAAGTGCAAAGATTAAACTATATATGCCTAATTCAACAGATATGGGAAGGCGCATTAAAATCCACTCCCGAATTGTATAACTTGGTTTACGAAAAGAAGGACCGAAATCGAAGCGAATAACTCCGTATAAATATCTAAAATATTGTTTTATTAGGGGTTCATCCAGATGGTAATATTTTTCTAAACTCCGCTGAACCTCTTCTGGGACATTCTTATCTCTATCAAACGGGCCTCCGGGTGCTAAACGGGCCAGAAAGAAAGTAAGCGTAATTATTGATAATAATATGGGTATAAATAGCAATACTTTTCTAAGTAGATATCTCCTCATGGGTATCATTCCGGATTAATTGGGAATATTTTTTATTTTTAATTCTTGCCATCGGATATAACCGAGCACATTAGGATTAAAATTTTCTACTCTTGATGAAATCAACATTTTCCAAGTATAGAAGTATATCGGTATAATTGGCAATTCATCTAATATTATTTTTTCTGCTTGGAACATAAGCTCATTTCTTTTGGTTTCATCGGCTTTTCTATATGCTTGTTCGACAAAAGTATCGTATTGTTTGTTTTCCCATCCTGTTCTATTATTACCGCTATAACTTAAAAAGCATTCGAGGAAATTTATGGGGTCAAGAAAATCGGCAATCCATGCAGAACGAGCAATCTGATAGTCTAATTGATTCATTGAAGAAAGATACACCTTCCAGTCCTGGTTTAATAGTTTTACATCTATATTTAAATGTTTTTTCCACATTCTTTGAATAGCCTCTGCTATAAGTTTATGGGCTTCCGAAGTATTGAAAAGAATTTCAATTGTCGGGAAATTTTTTCCATCGGGATAACCTGCATCTGCGAGTAATTGTTTTGCATATACCGGGTTGAAGACGATATCTTGCGGGGACTTATAAACACCCATACCATTCGGAACATAACATAATGCGGGTTGTTCGCCACCTTTCAAAACAAATTCTGTAATTTGGTTGCGGTCTATTGAATAAGCCAATGCTTTTCTTACTAAAGGATTGCTTAACACGGGATGTTTTACATTTATTCGATAGTAATACACTCCGACATACGGGTAAAGGACCAATGATTGGGGTTGATTGATTTTATAATAGTCTAATTTTCTCAAAGGAATTGTGCTTGTTAAATCTAAATAACCTATTCTAAAAAGACGTTCTTCTGTCATCTGATTATCAATGGGATAGAAGGAAATTTTTTCGATAAGAACATTATTTTTATTCCAGTAATATGGGTTCTTTTTAACTCTTATTATCTTATTGGGTGTCCATTCTTCTAATTGATAAGGACCGTTGCTTATATGATTTCCTGTATGTGTCCATGGATTATTTCTTTCATCTATAGCCCCATATTTTTCTACTGTTTTTTTATGTATGGGATACCATATATTATGAACCTGCATTTTTAAAAAATACGCTGTAGGATATTCCAATTCTACTTTTAGCGTATGCTCATCAATTGCTACAACACCTACATCTGAGAAATTTTTTATTTGTCCCTCATAATATTTTTTTGCATTTTTTATGCAAAAAAGAAGGTAGGCATATTCTGATGATAGTTTTGGAGAAAGTATCCTTTTCCAAGAATTGATAAAATCTTGAGAAATAACGGGGTCTCCATTTGACCAATATGCATTTTTCCTTATATAGAAAGTATAAATTTTTTTATCATCAGAAATATCCCATTTTTCAGCTACAGCAGGTATTGGCTCTAATGTTTTTGGGTCAAGGGATGTTAAACCTTCAAAAAGTGAACACAAAATCCGATGTTCGGTTACACCGGAAACTGTTGCTGGGTCTAAGTCCTGAACCTCTGCCCCATTTCCTACGAATAATTCATTTGTGTTTTCTGATTTATAGGATGAACAAGAGAGATAAAATATAGAAAGTAGTAGTATTAAAAATATTTTGTATTTTTCATTGTGCATTTTGTTTGTTTATTTGTCCCATTTATCCCATGGAGCCGTATTTTTGGGTTTATACTCTTCGAGTATAAAGGAATTAGCAATAACTTCTCGTATTTCCTGCGGTGATTTTAAGGCTCCGACGGCTAAGGCTTGAACACCTATATTGCCCAATACAGTTGCTTCTATGGGACCTGCTATTACAGGGATATTACAGGCATCCGAAGTCATCTGACAAAGAAGTTTGTTTTGCACACCTCCACCTACAATATGTAATTTTTTAATTTTGCAATTTAATAATTTATTTAAAGATTTAATAGTTTGCCGATAATTCAAGGCTAAACTTTCAAGAGCACAACGAACAATTTCCCCTTTGGTTTTAGGGATATGAAATCCTAATTCTTCGCATATAGTCTGTATGGCTTTGGGCATATTTTCAGGGGCTAATAGTCTGGGTTCATTTACCGGAATAAGAGCCTTAAAAGGTTCTGCTTCTTCTGCTTCTTTGGTTAATTGTTCATACGAAATTTGGAAACCTTCCCGTTCCCAAATTCTTCGGCACTCTTGAACAAGCCATAATCCAAATATATTCTTTAAATAACGAATTTTGTTCCCGACGCCTCCTTCATTTGTAAATCCTGCTTCCATACTTTCTTTTGTAATGTTAGGTTCATTAAGTTCTGTTCCCAGTAAGGACCATGTGCCACTGGATAAATATGCCCAGGGTTCGGATGTATCTGTAATGGGGATAGCGGAAACAGCACATGCGGTATCGTGTGTTGCGGGAGTTATAATAGGGGTTTCTGGAGAAATACCTGTATAATGGGCAATTTCGGGTAATAATCCTCCTAATATTGTTCCGGGTGGCACAATCTCTTCTAATATATTCTCAGGAATTGAAAATTTCTTGATTAATTCCTTACTCCAATTTCTTTGTTTTGCATCCAACATTTGTGTTGTAGAGGCATTTGTATATTCGCAGGAACGAACTCCGCTTAATAAATAACCGAATAAATCTCCCATTAATAAAAGAGAATCGGCTATTTTCAAAAAAGGTGATTTTGTTTTTATTAAACTTAGAATCTGGAATAATGAATTGAATGGTAAGAATTGTATACCTGTAATTTTGTATATATCATCTTTGGGGACAATTGAAAAAGCATATTCCATCATATCCTGTGTTCTCTTATCTCTATAATGGACAGGATTGGCTATTACAGAACCATCTTCTGCAATCAATCCGAAATCAACTCCCCAGGTGTCAACACCAATACCATCTAAATCTGATGTATATTCTTTTGCACATTTTCGTAAGGCAAAACACATTTCTTCATAGATTCTTGCTAAATCCCATTGGCGAACACCTAACATTATTAAGCCTTCGGTTCTGAAACGGTGTATTACCTGTAAGTCTATTTTGTGGTCTTTTAATGTTCCTAAAACAGCCCTTCCACTTTCAGCACCTAAATCGAATGCCAAAAATTGGTATACTTTTTTACTCATCTTACATGCCCTTTCTTTTATGAATATATATTATGTCTTTTTATTTTATTCATAATTCTAATCAATTACAACTACACCACTTCCATTAAGAGTTCCTTTTTTTAATCTTTGGAGTATTTGGTTCGTATTTTTTAAGGATGTTTTTTCGATATGTGTATGAATGTGTATATTTTTCATTTCTTCAAACAATTCTTGACCGTCGTTTCTTGTATTTGCAGAAATGGAAATAATTTGTTTTTCATAAAAAAGATGTTTTTCATACTCCAGAGAAGGAGTATCTGACATATATATTCCTGCTAAAACAAGTTTACCTCCTTTTTTTAAGTATTGTAAAGAAGGAGGGATAAGATTTCCATTTGGTGCAAAGATTATTGAGGCATCTGGCAACTCCGGGATTTTTGATGGGTCATTATTTGCCCAGTCTGCACCTAATTCTCTTGCTAATTTTTGATGGTTTTCATTGCGACTTACTACAAAGACACAAGCCCCTTTTGCTTTTGCAATTTGTAAAATAATATGAGCAGATGCCCCGAAACCATATAAAGCCAAAGTTTGTCCTTTTTTAATTTCTGATTTTTTCCATGCTCGATAACCTATTATTCCGGCACAAAGTAAGGGTGCTATCTTTGCTTCTTCTATGTTATTAGGTAGGGCATAAGCATAATCTTCATTTATAAGAGTATATTCTGCGTATCCTCCATGTTCATGATAACCTGTATATAAACTGTTCTCACACAAATTTTCTTTTCCTGTTTTACAAAAAGAACAGTCTCCACAAGTTTTTCTTAGCCAGGCAATTCCAACTTTATCTCCTCGTTTAAACTGGGTGCATTTGTTCCCTGTTTTTTCTACAATACCTACGATTTGATGTCCTGGGATTATGGGTAATCGTTTGGGGGATAATTCTCCTTCAATAATATGTAAATCTGTTCTGCAAATAGCACAACATATTACCTTTACTAACAACTCTTTTTCATTAGGTTCGGGGATGTCCCATTGTTCCATAGTCAATGGAGAAACATCTATAGAATCTTGTTGTTTTAAAACCATAGTTCTCATAGTCGTATTTCTCTAATACTTGTGAACATTTTTTACTTTGTATGTATTATAATATAAGTAGATTGGTAAGGAATAGACTATGTTAAAACAACCTGCCCCTTATAAAAGAATTATCTTTGTTTGCACGAATAAAAAAGAAGACTCGTCGAAGCCCTGTTGTGCAGCGAAAAAAAGCGAGGAAATAGCCATGAAATTAAAGCAAATGGTTCGAGAGAGAAATTTAAAAGACCAAATCCGTGTTTCCAAATCAGGTTGTATGGGCAAATGTGAACAAGGACCTAATATTATGGTTTATCCGGAAGGTATCTGGTATAGTAATGTTAAAGAAGAGGATTTGCAATTTCTTTTTGATGAATTACTAAAACCTTTAATATAATCATATCTGCTGACCCTTAATTATCTTTTTGAAACGACCTTTGCGTTTTATGTATATATATGGTCAAAAATAAAATTTATTTATCTGGAGGGTTAGGATAATTGGTAATCCACCGGTCTTGAAAACCGGCGCCTTCGGGCTTGGGGGTTCGAGTCCCCCACCCTCCGCCATTTTTTTTAACTATTAGGAGGAATATTATGAATGTAGGAATTCTTGGTTGTGGGACAATGGGTCGGCTCCACGCAGAAATGGCAGAAAAATGTGGTCTTAAAGTTGTCCAATGTTCCGATGTTAATTCTCAAAGTGGAAAAGCCTTAGCAAAGAGTTTCAAAGCCAAATTCGTGAAAAATTGGGAAGATGTAGTGGCTAATAAAGATGTAGATATTGTAGCAATAGCCACTCCCACACCATTGCATTTTCCCATGCTTGACATGGCAATAAAAAAAGGGAAATATATATTTTGTGAAAAACCTCTTTGCAGGACTGTAGAAGAATGCAAAAAGGTTATTCAAAAGGCAGAAAAGGCAAAAATTAAACTTTTTGTAGGACATGTCGTTCGTTATTTCCATGAGTTTGAATCTATTCAGGAGCAGATAAAATCTGGGAAAATAGGTGAAGTAGGTTTTATAAAAATGTATCGTGGAGGAATGCCACCACAGGGTAAAAATAGTTGGTTTCGTGATTTTTCTAAGAGTGGAGGTGTTACTTTTGATTGTATGATACATGATATTGATTGGTTGAGGTATATATTTGGAGAGGTTAAAACCGTTTATTGTCAAAACCTCATTGAAAAGAATTGTGCGCCATTAGATTATTCACAGGTAACGGTTCGTATGAAAAATGGGGTTCTGGCTCTGGTTATAGGCACATGGGCTCATCCATCGGGATTTCGTGTCAAAGTTGAAGTATGTGGTAGTGATGGTCTTATGTATTACGATAACATGGAAACTCCACTTGAAGTTCAATTAAGGGAACAAAATAAGGTTAGTGGGACTATTGTTCCTGAAAGTCCTGTAATAAAAAGCCCTTATCAAAAAGAATGGGAAGATTTTATAAGTTGGATTAAAGATGGTAAAGAACCGCGTGTTTCGATGTATGATGCCCTCAAAGCAGTGGAAATTGTAAGTGCTTGCCTTCGTTCAGCAAAAATCAAACAACCTGTGAATTTATAAGGAGGAATTGAGATGGTTAAACTCGGAATTTTGAGTTTTGCTCATTTGCATGCCTATAGTTATGCACATTGTGTAAATTTAATTCCTGAAGCAGAATTGACTGCTATCTGGGATGATGATAAAGAAAGAGGAAAAGATGCCAGCCAAAAATATCAAACTAATTTTGTTGAAGATTTAGATGAATTTTTAAGTCTACCCTTAGACGGTGTCATTATTACATCCGAAAATGTCAATCACAAACCCATGGCAATAAAATCTGCTGAAGCAGGGAAATGGATACTTTGTGAAAAGCCCCTTGCAACAACTATTGAAGATGCAATGTGTATGATAAACACTTGTAAAAAAGTAGGTGTGGGTTTGGGTGTTGCTTTTCCGTGCCGATTCTTAACCCCTATCTTGAAGGCTAAGGAATATATAAGGTTGGGAAAATTAGGGACTATTCTTTCTATTTCATGCACTAATAATGGTTCTTATCCTGGTGGTTGGTTTGGTGATGTTAAACTTTCAGGAGGTGGTGCAGTAATGGACCATACGGTACATGTAGCAGACCTTTTAAGATGGATGTTAGATAAAGAATTTGATAGTGTATATTGCGAATTGGGAAATCAAATGCATAAGGGGATTTTAGAAACGGATGATATGGGATGTTTACAATTAGAAATGGAAGGTGGTATTCAGGTATCCCATATTGCAAGTTGGAACCGACCCAAGAGTTTCCCAACCTGGGGTGATGTAACTATGGAATTTATAGGGACAAAAGGCGTTTTATATCTAGATGCATTTAATCAAAAATTAAACATATATAGTGATTTTGCGATGAAAACGGAATGGGGCTTCTGGGGTGATAATCCTGATTTGGGATTAATCCAGGATTTTGTAAAATCTATTCAAGAAAAAAGAGACCCTATGTCGAAGGGAATTGATGGTTTGCGTTCTGTTGAAGTTACGGTATTTGCATACGAGTCGTATAAGGCTGGGAAAAAGGTTAAAATAAAAAGAGCGAAATGTTAAATCGTCAGGAGTTTTGTTTTTTCCATTTGTAAAGTATATCGTAAAGAATAATTCCGAAACTGGTTGCAACATTAATGGTGTTTTTATAACCATACATGGGAATATGAACTATATCATCAACAATTTTTAATACTCTTTCTTGAACTCCCATTACTTCATTACCTAAAACAATTGCAACGGGTGAAGGCCAGAAGTAATCGAAACAAGATTTTGAGTTTTCTGTTATTTCAATGGCTACAATAGGTATAGATTTTTCTTTTAAAGTTACTATACAATCTTTTGTTCGTTCATAATAACTCCAAGGGATATATTCATGGGCTCCTAATGCTGTTTTTTCTATTTTTTTGTGTGGCGGATGGGCAGACATACCACAAAGATATAAATGTTCTACAGCACCTGCATCTGCTGTTCTGAAAATGGAACCTACATTATAGGCACTTCTTAAATTGTCCAATACAACATGAATAGGGTTTCTCTGAATTGGATTTAAAGAATTTATATCCAGTCCTTTATAAAAAGGTTCCTGAGGAGAATACGGAACTGGGTCACGCTTATATTGTTCTAATTCGTCCATTGTTCTATTAAAGTTTAAACCTCTACAAAAGATATGCTATAATTATTGAAATTATAGATTTCGGGCTTCATTTTACTAAAATCTCAATAATTAATTCACATTTAATCTTTTAGGAGAAAAATATGTTAGAAGGTCGTGTTTTTAATTTTTCCGCAGGTCCTTCCATGTTACCAGAACCTGTTTTAGTACAGGCACAACAAGAATTATTAGTGTATCCGGGTGCCGGGGCTTCGGTCATGGAAATAAGTCATCGTTCTAAATCATTTGATGAGATTTTAGAAAAAGCAAAAGATTATCTAAAAAAGTTATTGAATATGCCAGATAATTATAAAATTATTTTTACTCCTGGCGGTGCAACTATGCAATTTTCGATGTTAGCAATGAATTTTTTGAATGGAGGGACAGCGGATTATATTAATACTGGGTCCTGGGCATCGAAAGCAATGAGTGAAGGCAAAAAACATGGTAATGTTCGTGAAGCATGGTCAGGTAAAAGTGAAAATTATGTTCGAATGCCTTCTTCCTCTGAAATAAATATTTCCGATGAAGCAAAGTATGTCCATTTTACATCTAATGAAACAATTCAAGGGATTGAGTTTTTTAGTGAACCTGATGTTGGTGATAAGCCTTTATTCTGTGATGCTTCTTCTGATTTTCTTTCTCGTCCTATAGACATAACAAAATATGCATTAATATACGCAGGGGCACAAAAAAATGTAGGTCCTTCGGGTATTGCGGTAGTTATCATTCGAGAAGATTTATTATCGATTGTTCCTGAGAAACTACCTTCTTTGTTAGATTACAAACTCATGGTAGAAAATAATTCACTTTATAATACACCATCTACATGGAGTATTTATATTGTTGGTTTGGTGGTAAAATGGCTATATGAGGATATCGGCGGTTTAGAAAAAATTGAAGAAATAAATAAGAAAAAAGCGGAATTGTTGTATCAAGTTATTGATGAAAGTAACGGTTTTTATAAAGGTCATGCTAAAAAAGAGAGCCGTTCACGAATGAATGTTACATTCCGTCTTCCTGAAGAAACACTTGAAAAAGAATTTATATCTAAAGCAAGCGAGGAAGGCTTGAAGGAATTAAAAGGGCACCGTTCTGTAGGTGGTTGTCGTGCGTCTATTTACAATGCTATGCCCTATGAAGGCTGTCAAGCATTGGCTCAATTTATGAAAGATTTTGCACAATCCCATGGATAATAGATAATACCTTATTTATTCCTCTCTATTAATTCGTTTACAGTGGCAATAATCGTTTCCCCTAATTGAGGTCTATAGAAGGAAGCCGTTACTTCATAGCCACTCTGTTGGTATTCTTTTTCTGTGAGAATATATCCTATCAGGTCATTGGTAAAAGAAGTAACAACAGGTATTTTTATTCCTTGACTTTCTAATTTTTGTTTTACTCCCATACCTATTTCAGTTATAGGTTCACCTGGGAAAGTAACAATGGCACAATCATTAATCTGTATGAAATGAAATGGTGCTTTTGATGGAAATAATTGGTTTATCATAGCATTTACCATTTCCTCTGAAACATTGTATTCGTCCCCTGCTATTTTAAAGAAGTCAGGTGCTACCTTTTTAGATGGTAATTCCTTCCATAAAACATCATGTTTAAATAATGATATAGGTTTGGGTTTTAAATCTTTGAGTATATCTGTTACAAGTTTTGCTAAATTAAGTCCATAGTTTTCCATAGATTCCCAGGCAGAGGCTCCTTTATAACCTGATGGAGCAACATCGCCTTCTGCTCCGTTAGAAAACATACAGGTTGTTCCGGGATAAAAGGTTTCTATAGTTCTTTGTATTATTCCTGGATAACCTGCGGATAATAACATTTCATTAGGTGTCATTATAGTTTCATGAGCGGTAAAATTAACAAAAACTACCCAGGGTTTGTTTTCCTTATCAAATCTTAATACAGTAAGATATGGGTCGGTAGGTAATTCCTCATGCCTTCTGTTTCTGTTTAACCCTTTTGTTGCTATTCTTCCTGCTGAAAAGGTTACTGGTGAAAGTGTCTTTATTGATTCCTGAATTCCTTTTGCAATTTGTGAAGAGACATACTGCAATACCTCTGCATCAAAAATTCCTATGTTAGGATTATTAACAATGTTTCTTTCATCCATAGACATACCCTCAAGTCCTGCATGGGTATGACTTGACATCATTAAAACATTATTTTGATTAACAAAAGGTAATTCTGCTTTTTGTATTGTATGTTCTACCAAACTCCAGGGGACATGACAAATGTCTAAACTAATTATGAATAAATATTCATCATCATTTTTCAGTGTTAGTATTTTTGCCCATGTTTCATCATGAGTGCCTAATGCCGGTTTCCCTTGTCTTTCGCCATATCCACCTAACTGAACTTTTAAGCCTTGATTGATGGGGTTTATAGAAACTCTGGATATTCCTGCATAAATTTCTGAAAATGACATAGAACAAACCCCCATTAAAAATATCACTGATAATACAACAATAAGTGTATATTTATTCATATATTTAATCTACAACGAATGTAGCTCTTCCTGAAATGGAGGATAGTTTCGTGGAGACACGGAATAATATTGTATATTGTCCTGGTGATAAATTAGGAGGTAAACGGAATTGCTGACTGCTTACCCATGTTCCATCATTTCTGTTAAATGAGGAAGAGGAAAGGTCGGCAATGAGTTGTTCGCCTTTTAAAAGGCTTCGTGTTTCTGTTACAGTGGTTCCGGAACCGGTTCCTAATAAAGCATATTGAACAGTTGCTTCAATCATATTTCCGGGTGTAACTACATTGGGCAAAACTTCTGCCCGTTCAAAGGATAATCGTTCACCTTGACTGGCCTGGTAATTGTATTCTGTAGCTGTTTGCTCAGCGGACTTTGCTTTTTGTGCTTTTATGTCGTGAGCAACCAATCCTGCTATACCGCCAAGAACTGCACCTATGGCCGCACCTTCAAGAGTATGTCCGGATTGATGCCCTATAATAGCACCTGTTGCACCACCTAAAGCAGCACCTAATCCGCCTGCTTCACCATAGGTTTGACATCCCGTTCCATAGAGCACAAAGGAGATAGTAATTATCATAAGTAAAAACAGTGAGAGAAATTTTTTCATAGTGTTTCCTTTCTTATTCTTTTTTAGTTTTCATCATAAGGAATATAAGGTATTATATTATTATATCTTAACGAAAGAATATATTCCTTACTATTATCATCTAAATAAACGAATTCTACGCCATATTTATTTACCATTTTTTTTTCTTTATTTATGAAATTTACTACATCCCACCGAATAATGCCCTTGCCTGTTAAAAAAGTTTCTTCTTGATTTTTCAATCTTATAGAAAATTCAACAATTTCATTGCCCCCTATTTTCTCTTCAGTAGCGAAGGAAAAACCACCTCTTCCTATTAGTATATTATCCATCTTATTTGTATCTAATTTCCGAATCCACCCTGAATATAGTCCCTGTTTTTCTATATCTAACTGTAATCTTTGTTCCCATGGGGTGCATAATCTTTCTATTGTAGATGTAAGTAAAAGTAGTTGAAAAGGTTTGTATATAACCGATTCGGCTCCAATTTGAAATAAGTTTTGTGATGGCACATCATTATATGCAGTAATAGCGATAATGGGAGGGTTATATGCATCGATTTTTTTTGCCATTTTAATAATTTCTATTCCGGATATTTCGGGTAGGCGTAAGTCGGTAATAAGCAGGTCAGGTTTTATCTCTGAAAAGGTCTTAATAAAATCCTTCGGATTGTAAAAAGTAGTTGTATCATATCCCCTGCTTTCTAATTCTATTGCAATCATCTCATTCAGGTCTATTTCATCTTCAAGTATAAATATTGTTTTTTTATTTCCCATTTTTGATAGCCTCACATTTTTTAAGGTTTATAACGAAGCATGTCTTTTTTGATTTATTATCCAATTCCAGTGTTCCGCCATGAATATCCATAATTGATTTAGAAAGACTTAGTCCCAATCCTGTACCTTTCCCTACTTCTTTTGTTGTAAAAAATGGGTCAAGAATTTTATCTTGAATATCTTTGGGTATACCATGTCCATTATCTTCAACCTGAATTCTGATATTATCATCCATTTCTTCTATTTTTAAGGAAATTTTAGGTTGTGGTATCTGCTCAACTGCATCCATAGAATTGTTTAGTATATTTACAATTACTTGAGTTAATAATGTGGGAACGGCCTCCACATATAAATCTTTATTATCGTTTTGATAAGTGAACTTTATTTTTTGCATTTCTAATCTTGGTTTAATTTGTTCAAGAGCATCTTCTATAATTTTTTCTAATTTAGATGGTTGTAATGTATGTTTTGTTTCTTGCCTGGAGAATATTTTCAATGCCTTTATCAAGTTTTCTATTCTTGTTACATTTTTTTGTATTTTATTAACAAGCATAGAAATATCTTTATTTGAATACTTTTCATTCTCATTTATGTAATTATTTATATGTTGAGTAGCAAGAGAAATAACAGTCAAAGGATTATTCACTTCATGAGCGATACCACTTGCCATAACACCAAGAGATGAAAGTTTTTCTATAGATTGTATTTTTCTCTCTTGTTCTCTTATTAGTTTATCTTTATGTTGTTTTTCTATTGCAATGGCTATCATTTCTGCTACTATTTTTAATGCATGTAACTCTGAAGAGGACCATTGCCTTTCTGTAATACAATCATCAAAACCGATTAACCCCCACCATTGACCAAAAACAAAAATAGGTACAACTGCTATGGATACAATCTCCTGTGCTTTAAGAGCGGGTTTTTCGATGTCGGGAAAATTTTTTACACAACCAAAAACAGGGTTCCCATTGGATAACAATTGCACCCATCTTTTATAGCCATTTCTTTCATAATTAAATGATTGTAATTCCATATTATCAATTTGAGGCTTTATTCCTGGTGCGACCCATTCATATAATTGGTCTGTTAATATAGTTCCGTCTTTTAAAACTCTATTTTTAAATAGGTAGGTTCTGCTTACATTTATTGCTTCACCTAATATTTTCAATATCCCATTAATTTCATTTTCCCAGTTTTGTGATGTATAAAGATTTGAAGCACATTTCGAAGCGGATTCTAATATTTTTTCTCTCATTTTTAAGTGTTCTTCGGCTTGAACTCTTCTAACCATATCCCCTACGGAATTGCAAAAGAAATAAATCTGATTGATTTCCTCACTATCAAATTTTTCATCAATTCTAAAAAATATTATTACATCTCTGATTAGATTTTTGTCTTTAACAGGAATATATGCAATAGATAAAGATAATTTTGTGTTATCGCTTTTAAATATCGTTAAATCTTCTGTGATGGACATCCATACTCTTTTTATGTTCGGATTATTAAGATATTCTGTTTCTATTTTTTCAATTATTTCTTTTATTTCTTTATCAATATTTTTCTTATAAAAAGAAAATTTGTGGCGTTCATTCAATTCTGTTTCATATATGTTTTTCCCGACTTCATCGCTAAATAATGTAATGGCACAGCAGTTTGTTAAATCAATAGCTTTGTTAAAAAATTCAAATAATATTTCATTTGATGATTTTTCTCTTTGTTTAGAAACATCTAATATCATTCGAGCATATAAATGTTCTCTCTCCAAAAATTTTTCTATTTTTTTTCTCTGTGTAACATCCTGACCAAAACCAAAAATATATTCTTTGCCCTCCCCTACTTTCAGGTATACTGACTTTATTTCTTTATATACAAGATGCCCATCTTTATGCCTATGGATTGTATTAAAAGGGGAATTATATCCATTTTTTAATTCATTGAAATGTTTTTTGAAACCCTCTTTAGTATATAAAATATCTATTTCTGGGACACTTAGTTGACGAAAGGTAGGCAAATCATAACCAAGACTTTTCGAAGCCGATTCATTTACATAAGCGAATTTTCCATCGGGATAAAGTAAGTAAAATTCATTTCCTGCATTATCAACAATGTATTTAAAGATTTTTAGTTGTTCTTCTACCTCTTTTATAGATGTAATATCATAAAAGAATACATTAAATATATATCCACAATTGATTTTTATTTTATTTATATATAACTTTACCCATTTTTTATTTCCTTTTTTTGTTGTTATAGGAAATGGGTTTTCAAGTATTTTATTCAGTCTTTCGTTATCTGTATGTAAGCAAATCTGCGGAAAAAAATCTTTTATTATATAATGTCTATCATAATCTTTGGGAATTTCTAAAAGTTCTAATGCGCTATCATTGGCAAATAAAATTTTCCCCTTTTCTACTAACAAATACCCAAAATTTGTTTTTGTGGTAAGACTAAATAAATAGGGTAGATATTGTGGTGTTCTTTTCTCATCTTTTAGATATTTATTACAAAGAGGATAAATAAAGACGAATCTGTGATGTGTATCTTTTTTGTCACTGTCTGAAAATGATATAAGATTGTGAGTAATATGAAAGTTATAAATATTTTTTTGTTTTGTTCTCGTCCTGTATATAGTCACCCTATCACCTATATTCTTTATATTTTTTTGATTTATTACATTTTGAAATAGGTGCAGGTCACTTTTATGTATATTATCCAACCAGATATTTGGAGTTATTTTATCTAAATTCAGGCAGTCTTTAATAAATAGATGAAATTCCTCATCATAGCCCTCAATTTCTCCCTTTTG
>DAOSUS010000067.1 GCA_035378955.1 Candidatus Hydrogenedens sp.
GAGGCGATAGTTTTTAAGATGGAACGATGGAAAAAATCAGCACTGATTTATGAAGGAAAAATCGTTAATCTCAGAACGGGTTATGTTTCACTGGAAGATGGTAAGACAGCCTTTCGTGAGGTGATAGAACATCCCGGTGGGGTATGTATTGCTGTGCTGGATAAGGAACAGGTTGTTTTGGTTCGGCAATTTCGAATTGCGATTGGGAAGTATATCTTAGAAGCACCTGCTGGCAAGATGGAAGGTAATGATGACCCGATGGAACGAGCAAGGAAAGAACTGGAAGAAGAAACAGGTTATAAGGCAGGTGTATTTGAGTATTTAGGTTCTGCCTATTCTTCCGTAGGGTATTGTTCGGAGATTATCCATTATTACTTTGCAACGGATTTGGAATTTGTAGGAACAAAACCGGATGAGGATGAAAATATTGAGATTGTAAAAATTCCTATTTCTGAGGTTGAGGAAAAACTAAAAACCTTTCAGTTTGATGATAGCAAGACCTATATTGCTTTGCAGGCTATGTTTTATCGCTTAAAAGAGAAAAACTTTTATAAATAGAAGAGTTTATTTTGTTACTTTTTCCGCTTCGATACCAACAGTAATGGATACTTCATCACCAATTTGGGAAGGTAAGTATTTTACCATTCCAAAATCACTCCTTTTAATTGTAAAAACGGCTTCAAAACCAAGACGGTCTTCGTTATTTCTTCCTTTTCCACTGCCGACCAATCGTGCTTCAAATTCAATCGGTTTATCCACACCCAGCAGAGTTAAAACCCCCTTAATACGATAGCGATTTTCGTCAGTCCGTTCCCAGGAATTGCTTTTAAACTTTGCTTCTGGGAATTGCTCCACATTAAAAAAGTCTGCACTGCGAAGGTGCTCATCGCGTTTATCATTGAGTGTATTTACACTTGCCGTTTTAATAGTAACTTCAATAGAAGATTTATCTGTATTTTCTGCATTAAATTGAATAGTTCCGGAAATGTCTCCAAAGGCACCATACGCAGGACTGATGTTCAAATGCAATACACGGAACCATACGGATGAGTGTGTTGGGTCTATTTGATAAGTATTAGTCTCTGCATGAGAGGTAAGAGTTTGAATGCTTATAAAAAAGGTCAATCCAATCAATATTCTGGAAATAGTTCTCATATTAAATTCCTTCTTTGTTTACTTATAAAACGAAATTATTTCAAAATATATTTCATGGGTGTTATTAAATTATGAGACAAAAATAAAAATACCCCATTCCTCAAAAGAGGATGGGGTATTCTTTTTTATTTAAGACTTAGAACTTGTTTTGTTAACTGGCTTCAAACAGAGCCATGATATTTGCCATAGCTTGATTAATAGGCTGTTTCGTTGGATAGCGAATAAATTCTACATGTCCATCTAAGTACAGAATATTGCAACCACCGGGGATATGATTAAAGAGCGCTGTTGTTCCTGCTGCTCCTAATTGGTCAAGCATGATGAAAATTTCACTTTGTGCTTTCGATGTTGCAGCAGGATTATTAATGTCGGTGATGAGGAATCGTTCGATACCTTCACGGAGACGGTATACAGTATTTGAACCACCATTCCCATAGCCCGTAAGTAAAGAACCACTTACATCACCATCAACGGCGGAATTCAGGTCTGCTATCTGAGCCGGTGAAGGTTGACTATGAGATGAAGCGGCTTGAATTGCTGCGACGCCATTAGGGTGGTTTAATGCCATTTGAGCAATTGCAAGCGGTAATTGAGCCGGAACGGGTTGGTCGCCTGTTAAATTAACATTCCCAATTAGATTGACAAATAATTGAACCTCGGAAGGCAGGGAACCAATCGGGACAAGGTCGTTTGGATTATCTCCCATCTTATCAAAAACCCAACCAAAATAGGCATAACTGGCATCTATTACATTGACCCCAGTTCCACCGCCAAGATAAAAGCCAAAATGAAAATCGTCTGGCGTAATTCCTAATGAAGGGAAACTATCTCCTTTCAATGTGTCTTTTACCGTATCTTGGGCATCCGATGGACAAATTACGATTGATGGGTCGGTTAAGTATTCAGGATAAATCGCTTTCACTTTTGGACCAGCGGCAATGAACAAATTCCACTCACCGTTGTCATCTCTTGGTGCTGCCTCTAATTCAAGTGGAGGGAATCGTTCACCTTTGGATTCGTTTGAATACATCTTAAAAACGAGTCCCCATTGTTTTAAGTTGTTCTGGCAACTGGAACGGCGTGCTGCTTCACGAGCACGGGCTAATGCCGGCAGTAAAATTGCCGCAAGAATACCTATGATTGCTATAACGACAAGCAATTCAATCAATGTAAAACCTGTTTTTTTCATAATAATATCCTCCTATACCTTAAAAAAGTAATTATTGTTATTGTTAGCTTATTTTTTATTTTTATTCACCTCCTTTCTAATTATTACTATAAAAATTATAATACTATTTACAATATTTGTCAATATAAATTTTGACATATTAATATTTATTTGATTATCTATGAAATAGGGGTAACAGATTTATATTTCTTTTCTCTTTTAATGGGTGTATCTTTTTATGTAGGAAGATAGGGAGTATAAATATATCTTATGACACGAATGCATGAACATTAAACAAAATTTTCTATTTGTTCTAATTTGTATTATTTGCGTTATTCGTGAAGAAAATTTAAGAAGTGGGGATATTTTCATCTATCCTAAAAGATATGTTTAACCTATGTTGCACAGATTTTCAAGTCAAATAATACAAAGTTCAAACCTTTCCTATTTCCCATAGTTTTTTATATTACATTACAATCTATTGGAACTCGATACCCTTCTTCTTTTGGCTGGCTGTCATATAAAAGATGATAAGAAATCACTATGGCATTAAGAAGCAGTGAATATAGACATAATATTTGCCACAGGTTGATTAACAGGTTGTTTCGTTGGATAGCGGATGAACTCAACATGTCCATCGAGGAAAAGAACATTGCAACCACCGGGGATATGGTTAAATAATGTGACGGTCCCGCGGGCACCTATCTGGTCAAACATAACAAAGATATTACATTGTGCCTGTGCGGATGCAGAAGGATTATTAATATCGGTTATTAAAAACCGTTCAATTCCTTCACGAAGTCTATAAACGATATTTGAGCCTCCGTTACCAAAACCTGTGAGTAATTCCCCTGAAATATCACTATCAATAGTTCGGTAAAGGGCTGTAATCTGTGCAGGTGTTGGTTCCCCATGATTTCGTGCAGTATACATAGCTGCTACGGCATCTGGACTATTTAAAATCATTTGAGTAAAAGCGTAAGGGAATTGAGCAGGAACTAATAAATCCTCTTCAAGAGTTCCCTGTCCAAGAAATTGAATAAGTAAGGTTACTTCTGGTCGTAACTCACTAACCCTCAATAAATCTGAGGGATTATCTCCGGATTTATCAAATACCCACCCTAAATATGCATAGCTTGCATCTATCATATTTACGCCATATTCGCTATGTAAGTGAAAACTGATATGGAAATCATCAGGGGACAATCCCAAAGCCTGTGCCACTTGTGGTTCTAAACTTACCGCTTTTAAGGATTGAATAGTTTGTTTTGAGTCCGAAGGACAGATAATTATAGATAAATCGGTTAGATATTCGGGATAAACTGTATCTACTTTGGGTCCTACATTAAAGTAATTGCTATATATACCATAATAATCATTTCGTTCTGCTTCTACATCCATCGGCGGGAATTTTCCACCATTGGATTCATTAGCATACATCTTAAAAATCAGTCCCCATTGTTTCAGGTTGTTTTGACAACTGGAGCGACGAGCTGCTTCACGGGCACGGGCTAATGCGGGTAGTAGTATTGCAGCAAGGATACCTATTATAGCAATAACAACAAGTAATTCAATTAAAGTGAACCCTTCTTTTCTCATGATAATGTCTCCCAAATAAAATAATAAATTTTTCTTTATATATAATAATATTAATTAAATTGGAATTCAATATTTTTTATAATTAATCGAAATATTTTTTTTTACTATTTTTTTCTTAATAGATTATCTATATCCTATATGTAATCAATTTTTATTTCGTAAATTTATTTCCTATTATTCTTTTGTGTTCTTTTTTTGAAGCATATCGGTTGTTGGCACATTAGTTGCGGGGCTTAACAGTCGAGGACAAGACAGTTACTAGGTTTCTTGAAATGAAAATAGCACAAGCGTTGAATGTTCTCTATAATTAGTAAAATAAAGTTTAGTTTCTTTGATTGACAAATGTGTTTTTTTATGATATTATACAATATATTGTATTTCTATATATTGTATATAAAGGTTATGCTATGTATAATTATAATCACATAAATAAAAAAAGAGTTGCTTTCTCTCTATTTTTTCTTATCATCAGCATACTTTTATTTATAGCCATTACTTTTAATCCAAAAATTCATTCGGGGAAGGATGCCAGTATCGCAATAGATAATGTTCCCTTTGTATCGGCAATTGTATTATTAACTCAAAATATTATTTATAACTTTTATTTAGGTTTCGGCATAGCCATACATTTCCTTTATATAATATTATTTCTGTGGGCAATTACCATGTGGGATAATCGGTGTCCGTTCCCAATTATTCAGAGAGGTATAGGAATATTTTTATTATTGCTAAGTATCTCTACTTTTTCGCAGGCGTATTTTTTGTTCTGGGATGGGAAATTAGCAAAGGGGAATAGTGTTGGATATAGTATTGTTTCGGATATATTGGTTCCTCATTTAGGTGTTTTTCCTTCTTTCATTACTTCGTTTATGTTTATTATTGCAGGAACTATTTTGTCTCTGGATTGGATTTTTATTTTTTTTCTTTGGTTGGTGTTTTACTCCTTTATTTATTTCTTAAATCTCATAAAAAGGCTATTTATATTGACAAAGCATGGGATTGAATGGATTAATACAAATATTATTTCTCTGGAGCAATACACGCTTGTAACAGAACCCTCTTCCATTCAATTGCAACTTCCCTTAAGTAGTGGAAATGAGGACTATCCCAACTTTCAAGCCAAAGTAAATACGGATACTTCATGTCTGCCAGATTTGCCTTTAACAGAAGTAGAGCAAGAAGTCCCTGAAATGTTTTCACAATCAGCTTCAACAGTCTCTACACCCCCGAAGAATGTAATGGGAAGTAATAACCGATTAAATAATGAAACAATTATTCCTGACCTAAAAATAGGCAAGGACTCAACAAAAGATGTTAAAGAAAAGAAGGGTAGTTTTTGGAATTTATACGGAAAGGAAAATAAAGAGTTAACAAAGAATATTCCAACAGTTTCCTGTATATCATCCGAAGAACCTATTCGTTCGGGGCGTCCTTCTCAACATAAATCGAACAAGATACAAGCAGTAATAACAGCACCTGAGTATCCGTCGCAATATACCAAGCCACCTCTAAGTTTATTAGATGAACCTGTTCCTTTTGAAATACCTAATTATAACGAGCAACTTCAGGAACGGGCAGAAATTTTAATAAAAACATTAGAACGATTTGGAGTGAAGGCACGAGTTACGGGAATTACACACGGTCCAACAATTACAAGGTATGAATTAGAACCCGAACCAGGAATAAAAGTAACACGGTTTTTATCTCATGCGGATGACATAACCCTTGCATTGAAAGCAGACCGTGTTCGTGTAGAAGCACCTATTCCGGGAAGGGGCAAGGTAGGTATTGAGGTGCCTAACCCGGTTCGTGAGCAGGTATTATTGAGAGAACTTATAGAAAGTTATGCATTAACGAAACATCGAGGAAGATTGCGGTTACCCTTAGGTAAGGATATCACAGGCGAAGTCAAAGTTGTTGACCTGACACAAATGCCGCATCTTCTTATTGCAGGTGCTACAGGTTCAGGGAAGACCGTTTTCGTAAAAGCATTACTTGCAAGTTTACTATTCCAATATACACCCGATGAATTGCGATTAGTTCTGATTGACCCGAAGATGGTGGAATTTTCCATATTCAATGATATTCCTCATTTGTTGGAGCCGGTTGTAACCGACGCCAAGAAAGCAGGCGAAGCGTTGGATATTCTTGTAAAAGAAATGGAACGCCGATATACACTTTTTGCCAATACGAATACTCGCAATTTAGAGATTTACAATCAGAATGTAGAAAACGGGCAGCTGGAAATTTACGAAGAAGGAGACAGGGATTTATTTTCAACACCTATAAAAGTTGTCCGCAAACTTCCTCATATCGTTTGTATCATTGATGAGTTAGCCGACTTAATGATGCTCCAGCGGAATGCCGTTGAAAGTGCGATAGCACGACTTTCCCAATTAGCCCGAGCGGTAGGTATTCATTTAATTGTAGCGACACAAAGACCCTCTGTAGATGTAATCACAGGTGTAATTAAGGCCAATTTCCCTGCCCGTATTTCATTTCAGGTTTCCTCCAAAATTGATTCCCGTTGTATCTTAGATACGATAGGTGCTGAAAAGTTGATTGGGCATGGTGATATGTTATACCATAATGCTGGGTTACCGAAGCCGATGCGCATTCAGGGTGCGTTTGTTAGTGATGAAGAGATAGAAGCATTGGTAAATTATTTGAAATCACAGGCACCACCGCAGTATCTTAATTGTATTGGTTTTGATAACTCGAAGAAGAAAGAAGCCGAGTCGTCTTTTGACGATGATGACCCTTTATTTGAGGAAGCGGTTCGCATTGTTCGAGAGACAAAACAAGCATCGGTTTCATTGCTTCAGCGTCGGTTGAGAATTGGGTATGCGCGCGCCGGACATTTGATAGATATGATGGAACTGCGAGGAATTGTAGGTCCTCACCGAGGAAGTAAGCCGCGTGAGATTTTACATATGTCTTCAGATAATGAGGATGAAATTGAAGGACAAACAGATTATAATAATGAAGAGATAAATCCTTCCGATGAGGAAGATAATGAATATGGATAAGGGACAAAAAAAATTTGGAGATAAATTAAGAGAACAGCGGGAATTGTTAGGGCTGTCTATCCAGCATGTATTTGAACAAACCCGCGTTCCTATTCAATATATTAAAGCATTTGAAAATGAAGAATTTGAATTATTAGCCAATAATCCCAACATTAGGGCTTTTATCTATTCCTATTGCCAGTTTATCAATATAGACCCAAGACCGTATTACGATTTTTATTTAGAATGGTTGCGAAATCAACGCATTTCCAATGAACCCAAAAAAATATCTCCCCTCGATATACCCCGAGGAAATATAGAATTACCACCCTGGTTAGAACCGTTAATTACATGGGGGATTGTTTGTGCTGTGCTTGTTTTATCCTGGCTTGCCTATTCCTTCTTCACTCAACCTATTCGTGAAGACCCTTCATTAAAAGTGAATGCTGGAACTGTTGAAGCACCGGTAGTCCATTTTAATGAAGATTTTTAATTTTATAACAAAGTAACAGCACAGTTATTATGAAAATAAATTTGCCCAATCAGCTTTCTATCGCACGATGTATTCTTGCTATTATTTTTGTTTTTTTCATGTCCTTTACTCATTGGATACCTTTCGCAATTGCTTATATCATCTTTATTATCGCAGCAATCACCGATTATTGGGATGGGAAAATTGCACGGCAGACAAAAAGTATTACAAAATTTGGACAATTAATTGACCCTATTGCTGATAAAGTATTAATGGTTGCTGCATTTGTAATGATGATGAAGTTGGAAGAATTGAAAATCCCCGGTTGGTGTGTTGTAATTATTTTTGCCCGTGAATTTTTAGTTACAGGAATTCGAACCCTTGCGGCGGCGGATGGTACCATTATCCCTGCAGACCCATGGGGCAAATTGAAAACGGTGCTCCAGATGACTTATGTAATAGCCTTTCTTTTTTTAGCCACAGCAAGAAGATTTTTTTTAGATGTCTCGTTCTCTTTTATGCCTGAAAATATGATAAAATTATATGACCCGTTGTTAGGGAAAACATCATTGGTGTTCATGATGTTTATTGCCATATATACTCTTTATTCCGGATGTGAAATCTTATGGAAAAATTGGGAAAAACTGAAACTGGACTAAATCCTTCACAACCTCATATTAATATAGAGAAAGAAGAAGTTATGTCTAAAGTCATAATTGATTTAGATGCTTATCGCAATAATCTTCAGGTGGTAAAAAATCTTGTAGGTTCTTCCGTGCGAATTATTGCCGTGGTAAAAGCCAATGCTTACGGACATGGGCTTGTTCCCGTCTCAAAATGTGCTGAAAAATGGGGAGTGAACATGCTGGCGGTTGCCAATATCGAAGAAGGTATTACTTTGCGAGAGAATGGGATAAAGATACCTATTCTTGTTTTACTTCAACCTCATGATGATGAATTGCCTGCACTTATTGAATACAATCTTACCCCGCTACTATCAGAGGTGGAAGTTGCGAAGAAAATTTCCGAATTAGCAACTCGTGTTAAAAAGAACATTTCTATTCATTGTAAAATTGACACAGGAATGGGTCGGCAGGGCTTTAGCATGGATACTGCCATAAAAGATATAAAAGGTGTCGTTTATCTGCCCCATATTGATATTGAAGGTGTAGCTACTCATTTTCCCTGTGCCGATGAAGAAGATGATGTCTTTACGGAAAATCAGATACGAATCTTTTCAAAACTATTAAATGACCTTGAACGGGAAGGTATTCCGTTTGAATTTGCTCATGCGGCAAATTCTCCCGCAATAATAAATTATCCCAAGAGTTATTTTGAAGCGGTTCGTCCTGGATTAATGACCTATGGGATATGGCCTGTAAAAAAGAAAGCAGAACGAAGTATATTAAAGCCCGTTCTTCGTTGGGAAACACAGATAACTCAGGTCCGTTCAATACAAGCCGGCTCGTCTATTGGCTATGGTAAAACATTTGTTTGTGACCGTGATATGGATGTTGCTGTAGTGCCTGTAGGTTATGCAGATGGTTATCGAACTCAATTGTCCAATAAAGGGGAAGTGCTTATTCATGGGACTCGTTGCCCTGTACGCGGAAGTGTTTCTATGGACCAAATTGTTGTCGAACTGAAAACCCAAAAACCTGTAAAACGCGGAGATACCGTTGTTTTAATCGGCAAAGATGGAAATGAAGAAATTCAGGCAGAGGAATTAGCCCAAAAAACAGGGACTATTGTTTACGATATACTAACAGGTATTGGACCCCGGGTACTACGCACATATATAAATGGTGGCGATGAAGAGCAAAGGGAGAATGCATAAGTGCCCGAACATTATTATATAGATGGCTATAATCTCCTACATGTTTTGTTAAAGAATAAAAAGACAAAACAAGCCAACCTTGAAGAACACAGAAACCAATTAATACATCTTTTGCAAGATTTTGCATCTCTTACAGGAAGCAGAGTAACTGTGGTGTTTGATGGCAATTCTCCGGAAGATATCCGCCCTTTTTTCCCAAAAAAAACTTCATCGGCAGAGTATAAATTTGAGATACTCTTTTCTTCACAAAATTCGGATGCAGACAGTCTCATAGAGCATTGCATTTATAGAGAAACCCATAAAGAAAATATATTTGTTGTTTCATCAGACCATGCATTGAGACAGGTATGCGTCGGAATGGGTGTGTTTGTTATGCAGCCTGAACGGTTTATCAAATACTATCACCAAACACAACAATCTACAAAAATTTACAAACATTCCTTTTTCAGTCCCCTACCTCTTGAAACACCTTTACGCGAAAAACTACAACCTTTTTTAGATTCTATTTCAGACCCTAATAAACAATAGGGTATTTTCTACGATAAAGAAAAAAAGAAATGTAAAATAAATCGCAAATCTTTTATCAAACTATATTAAGAGTGATGATTGCATGATAATCCTTCTTCATGTTTCAAAGAACCTTGAAGGAAAAGGTCAAGGGCTGTCTTTATATTTTTTTCGGATGTGATTATAATATTTATGCCAGCCGATTCAAATCTACTTTTCATACCATATCCCATTCCACCCGAAATAACAACATCCATATTTGCAAATTCCCGAGCTACTTTCTCATGCGTATCTACGGAATGATTGTGCTCATGAGAATGTTCCTGTGCAGGGTCTTCATTGGTAGTATGTTGAACATGTCCTGTAATCGTATTTGGAAGATATTCCTCACTTACGACCTTGCCATCTTTAATTTCAAAAATCATAAAGCCCTTAGAGCGTCCAAAATGAGCAGATATTTTTTCTTTATCATTTGTTGGAAAAGCAATTTTCATAATTATCCCTTTCTAATTTAATAAATGTTTTGTCTGTTTATTGCTCGTTTTTCCTTATTTCAGAGACATGAACTAGATTGCCTTTTGCATTGCGGTAGAATGCATGAGGCCCTCTTCCACATCTACATGGACCCACATATCTCATTACGGAAGGTTCTGTGGCTTCATTAGCTGGTGTGTTTTCCAAAGTAGTATCAGGAACTGTTTCTTTCCATCCCCATCCCTGGAAACCTCTACCAGCCCATCCCTGGAAACCTCTACCAGGACGGAATTGTCCACGATTATTAAATGGATTACCGAAACCTCTTTGTGTTCTCATTGTAAATCTCCTTATAGTTAACATTGTTAAAATTATTGTTTGTTTGTATTTTCATATTGATTAGACTCCAAAAAATGAGCCCTTTTTTTACAATGTCTATGGCAATGCTGACCATAGCCACGACCTTTTTGCTTGCAAACAAAATTTACAGGACCGCCAGCTATTCGAATGGGTTTCCCTTCTACAATGGCACCGGCAACTTTTTTTCGTGCCTGCTCAATAATTCGGGAAAATGTCGGACGAGACACCCCCATCTTCTGTCCTGCATCCTCGTGATACATTCCTAAATAATCAGCAAGGCGGAGTGCTTCAAACTCATCAAGAGAAAGAATAACAGGTTCTTTTTCCGTACCTTCCTGTTCAAAAGGAACGAATTCCTCAACAGGAGGGCATGAATTTAATCTTCTTGGACAATAAGGTCTTGCCATTAAAACTCCTTAAAATGTCAATGTCATTAGTTCATTATGAACCTATGTTCATAATTATAACGCAATTTTACATCAAAAGTAAACACGATTAGCAAATATTTTGGCAATTTCTGTCAATAAATAAATAAAATATTAGATAAATTTGTTAGTATAATTAAATACATACATAAGAATTTGTAAAGTTGAATAACAGGGGATGTTATATATGAGTCATTCGGAACCTGAAAATGAGATACGGGAAGAAGTAAATACAATGAGTTTTCCAGATGAAGAATGGATAGATGCATTAAAAGCCTATCTCGAGGAACGAGGTCCTCAGGCGACAGCCAATTTGGTTCGTCGGCTGCAGGATTACACCTACCTTTTAGGTATTCGCAAACCCTGTTCCGCAACTACACCGTATGTGAATACCATTCCTGTTTCAGAACAACCCGAATATCCGGGTAATCGTGAATTAGAACGAATTATTAAGTCTTATATCCGCTGGAATGCCATGGCTATGGTAGTTCGTGCTAATCGTGAAGCAGAGGGAATCGGAGGACATATATCTACTTATGCTTCCGTAGCTACCTTATATGAGGTAGGGTTCAATCATTTTTTCAAGGCACGAACCGAAGACTACGGCGGTGATTTGATTTATTTTCAGGGACATGCGGCACCGGGAATATATGCACGGGCTTATTTGGAAGGAAGACTTTCCGAAAATGACCTGAAAAATTTCCGACGGGAATTAAGTAAAGGTGGTGGTTTACCATCCTATCCCCATCCGCGTCTTATGCCTGGGTTCTGGCAATTCCCAACGGTATCTATGGGATTGGGTCCCATTATGGCGATATATCAAGCACGGTTTAATAAATATTTGGAAAATCGCGGTTTGAAGCCCAAAAATGGCGGGTATGTCTGGGCTTTTTTAGGTGATGGAGAAACGGACGAGCCGGAGGCCTTAGGTGCTATTAGTTTAGCCAGTCGCGAAAAATTAGATAATCTTATATTCGTTATCAATTGTAATTTACAGCGTTTGGATGGTCCTGTTCGCGGGAATGGGAAAATCATACAGGAATTAGAAGCCATGTTTCGTGGAGCAGGCTGGAATGTGATAAAGGTTATCTGGGGTAGTGATTGGGACCCTCTGTTTGAGAAGGATGAACAGGGGCTGTTAGTAAGTGCATTAGGCGACATTGTAGATGGTGAGTATCAGAAGTTTTCGGTTTCGTCCGGTGAGTATATTCGCAAGAAAATGATAGAACACGAACCGCGTCTGGCTCCGTATCTCGAACAGGTTTCGGATATACAATTGCGTCAATTGCGTAGAGGGGAGCATGACCCGATAAAGGTGTATGCGGCTTATTATCATGCTCTACAAACACAAGGGGCACCCACAGTAATATTAGCAAAGACAATCAAAGGATATGGACTTGGCGAAAGTGGAGAAGGAAAGAATATAACCCATCAGCAAAAGAAACTCAATGAAGATGAATTGCGTGAATTTCGGGCACGGTTTGGTATTCCGGTGTCGGATGATGAAATTGCCTTTGCTCCGTTTTGTAAACTTCCAGAAGACCATCCTGCCATGATATATCTACAAGAGCGACGCAAGGCATTAGGAGGTTATTTACCCCATCGTGAGGTATTGGCACCTCCCTTATCTGCTCCAGAAAATGAAGTTTTTGACGAATTTTTCAAAGGCACACCCCGCCCTGTTTCTACGACAATGGCATTTGTTTCTATTTTGAGAAAATTATTACAACATGAGCGAATTGGCAAGTTGATTGTTCCGATTGTGCCCGATGAAGCACGCACTTTTGGAATGGAAGGATTATTCCGTCAGATAGGGATTTATTCCTCACAAGGACAAAAATATGAGCCCGTAGATTCCGAATCGGTTTTGTATTATAAAGAAGCGATAGACGGGCAAATTCTCGAAGAAGGTATTTCGGAAGCGGGTTCTATGGCTTCTTTTATTTCCGCAGGCACTGCTTATGCAAGCCATGGGATTAATACCATTCCGTTTTTTATTTTCTATTCCATGTTTGGATTTCAGCGGATTGGCGATTTAATCTGGGCGTCTGCGGATATGAAAGTGCGGGGATTTCTTGTAGGTGGCACTGCAGGTAGAACAACCCTGGCCGGAGAAGGACTGCAACATCAGGATGGACACAGTCATCTGCTTGCAATGTCTGTTCCCTGCCTTCGTGCATACGACCCTGCCTATGCTTATGAAATAGCGGTTATCGTGCAAGAGGGTATTCGTAGCATGTATGAAAAACAGGAGCCGGTTTTTTATTATTTGACTGTTGGCAATGAGAATTACACCATGCCCCCTATTCCTGCGGGTAAGAAAATACGCGACGGGATTATTAAAGGATTATATTTATTACAACCTTCTTCTCTGAAGAAATCAAAGGCGAAAATAAATCTATTAGGTAGTGGTTCGTTACTTAATGAGGCGTTAAAGGCACAGACCGTTCTGGAAGAAGAATTTAATATTTCAGCGGATGTGTGGAGTGCTACAAGTTATAAAATGCTCCGTGAAAATGCCCTCGAAATAGAACGGTGGAATACACTTCATCCGACATCCGCAAAGAAAGTCCCGTATGTGACGGAATGTTTAGATAATAAAGCCATTGCTACCATTGCCGTTTCGGATTATGTAAAATTGGTGCCGGACAGTATATCCCGATGGGTTCCTCATAAGTTTGTATCATTAGGAACGGATGGTTTTGGCCGTTCAGATACACGAGAAGCCCTGCGTGATTACTTCGAGGTAGATAGCCGTTATATCGTATTGTCCGTTTTGTTTACATTAAGTCAGGCAAAGAAAATAACAGCAGACACCGTTAAAAAATATATGCGGGATAATGATATCCCTGCGAATAAAGTATTTCCTTTAGATGTGTAAAACTAAATTTATATAAAAAAGGAACTAAACATGTCTAAAGAATTTCGACTTCCATCGTTAGGTGAGAATATTTCTGAAGCAACTATCGGTAAAATTCTTGTTAAGATAGGGGATACCATTAAAAAAGGGCAACCTGTTTTGGAAATAGAAACGGATAAAGCGGTTGCAGAAATCCCATCTACTTTGGATGGAAAGATAATGGAAATCCATGTGAAAGAAGGGCAGAAGGTAAAGCCGGGGGTTTTAATTTTTACCATGGAAGAAAAAACAGCGGTAGGAGCGGTATCCTCCGAAGCTCCGACATCACCACCTATTGAAGAAAAAGCACCTGCCGTAAAAAAAGAGATGCCCGTTTCTACTCCAGTTGAAAAAACTGTGCCGTTGCGACCCCCTTTGGTTACTGGAGTGTCTGGACAAAAGGCAAAATCAGATATTCCCATTCTGGCTTCCCCTTCGGTTCGTAGATTAGCACGCGAATTAGGGGTTTCCCTTGAAGAAGTTCCTGCGTCTGACCCATCAGGAAAAATCTCTGCGGAAGATGTTATGGCCTATCACAAACGGATAACAGAAGGAGGCACAATTTCACAGCCCGAACCGATATCCGTTATTACAACGGAAGAGACAACCTCTATCCAGATAAATGCCTCAACCGCAAAAGATTCATGGGGTCCTATTCTCGTTGAACCTATGACTACTATTCGCAAGAAAACAGCCGAGCAAATGATGCGGAGTTTATCTATCCCACAGGTAACTCATTTCGACAAAGCCAATATCACACAATTAGAACAACTTCGTGAAACGTGGGCTAAAAAAATCCAGTCCGCTGGCGGAAGATTAAGTATTTTGATATTTACATTAAAAATTGTGGCAGAAGCATTAAAAAAATTCCCAAAATTTAATTCCAGTATTGACCTTGAAAAGGAACAAATTGTTTATAAAAAATATTATCATATTGGGGTTGCTGTAGATACGGAACATGGGCTTTTAGTGCCTGTTCTGCGAGATGTAGATAAAAAATCTATTAAAGAAATTTCCATTGAATTGACCCAATTAGCGGAAAAAACGCGACAGCGAAAATTATCGCTGGAAGAATTGCAAGGAGCAACATTTACTATTAGCAATTTAGGAGGATTAGGCGGTAATGGCTTTACACCGATAGTAAACGCCCCTCAGGTGGCTATTTTAGGTATGTCCCGTTCGAGTATGGAACCTGTATATCAGAATGGGAACTTTGTCCCACAACTCATGCTACCTTTAAGTCTGTCGTATGACCATCGCGTTATTGATGGTGCCGAATCGGCTCGGTTTGTGCGGTGGATTTGTAATGCACTTGAAAATCCATGGAATATATTTTTTGAATAATAGGAATTAAAAATAAAAGGAGGTTTTATGCCCGAAGTAATTCAAACACAGGTTGCTGTTATAGGTGCAGGTCCCGGTGGTTATGGATGTGCCTTTATGTGTGCCGATTTAGGGCTACAAACGGTTCTAATCGATGTAGAAAAAAATCCCGGTGGGACATGTCTCTACCGGGGTTGTATTCCGACAAAAGCCCTACTTTATGTGTCCCATGTGATTTCTAATGCGTTAGAGGCGGAAAAATTCGGCGTTCACTTCCAGAAGCCTAAATTGGATATTGATGAAATACGGAAGAATGTGCGGGGGGGTGGTTGAACACTTAACCGGTGGATTGGGACAACTGACTCGATTACGGAATATTCATTATATTCAGGGAAGAGCCAGTTTCCTGGATTCAAATACATTAGAAGTATTCCTGATGGATGGACGGGAATTACGCATTAACGCAGAATATACGGTTATTTCCGCGGGTTCAAGACCTGCCCTATTTGGACAGCCGATTGAGTCTCCAGATATTATGAATTCCAATACCGCGGTAAACATAGAAGAGATACCGGAACGATTACTGGTTATCGGTGGTGGATATATCGGATTGGAGTTAGGCACTGTTTATGCCACATTGGGGTCTGAAGTAACCCTTGTAGAGGTTACCGATGGGCTATTACCCGGGGTAGACCGTGATTTAGTGCGTCCTTTAGAGAAACATTTGGAAAAAGTTTTCTATCAAATCCACCTGAAAACATTGGTCAAACAATTAAAACCACAAAAAAAAGGTATTGCCGTTGAACTTGAAGGAGCAGAAATCAAAAAGCCACAACAGATTTTTGATAAAGTCCTTGTATCTGTTGGGAGAAAACCAAACAGCAGTGGTTTGGGCTTAAAAAATACAAATGTAGCTGTGGACGAAAAAGGTTTTATCCGTGTGGATGAACAAAGACGCACGACCGACCCATATATTTTTGCTATTGGCGATGTTGCTGGCGGGATGATGTTAGCCCACAAAGCAACCCACGAAGGAAGAACCGTCGCAGAGGTTATTTCGGGCAAGAATGTTGCCTTTGAGCCTCAAGCCATACCTGCAGTTGTTTTCACAGACCCTGAAATTGCATGGTGCGGACTTACTGAAGGGCAAGCCCATGCTAAAAATATACCTGTTCAAGTAGTCAAATTCCCCTGGTCGGCTTCGGGTAGAGCCATGACCATGTTCCGTGGGGAAGGAGTAACAAAAATGATTACCCATGTGGAAACGAAACAGATACTCGGTTTTGGCATCGCAGGAGCCAATGCAGGCGAACTTATTGGAGAAGCGACCTTAGCAATCGAAATGGGTGCCACACCCGAAGACATTGATTTGACCATCCATCCACACCCGACCCTTAATGAGACCATCATGGAAACCGCAGGCGCCTTCCTCGGTAGAAGTACCCATCTCTATCGCAAACCCCAACAAAAAGAATAACCCACAAACAAACCCACTACCCTTAATTATCAACCATCATCAACCTTCCCCATATCCTCCATCACACCATGCCATATCCGTTCCTTCCGTCCCATGTATCTCTTCCGTCTCAT
>DAOSUS010000068.1 GCA_035378955.1 Candidatus Hydrogenedens sp.
AGTTAATTCCTTCGACCCATACAACGGCTTCTATTTCACCGCTGGAAAAAGATTTTTCTATATTATGAATCTTTTGAGTATTTAATTCGGGTGGCACATCAAAATTGTAAAATTTGATTAAATGTTCGGTTATATAAATTCCTGTATGTATGTCCCCAAAAAATCCAATTTTTTTCCCTGCTAACATTTGAAATTCTTCAAATCCGTAATTCTTGGGAGCAATAATGTAAATTCCTTTCTCACCTGCTGTAGAAAGAGCCATAAGTTTTTTCCCCTGCATCAGGGCAGATATAGATGAAATAATAGCAATATCCCCTTTCCCTTTTATTAACATATCCGTAGGAGAAGAATTCTTCTCACAATCTATTTCTTTTATAATGATTTTATTATTTTTTTGTTTTAATGATTCAATAAGTGATGATATACAATTACGGTCATATTCGATGGTATCAGGGATAATGATTTTCAAACTTTGCGCCCGAGCAAATACTTTGCCTAAATATTTATAGAAAATATCTTGAGTTTGATAGGGAAATAATGCAGATGTAATTGTAATGATAATAAGAACAAATACAATTATGTAATAGAGAAAATATATATAGTTACTTAAAAGTAATCCCTGTAATTTGCTGAAAAGTGAGGAGATTTTTGACATTTCTAATACCCGAATTTATTCTTCTTTATATAGAAAATTATATTCTGCTTTTTCCAGAGGAGGGGCATTTTTATCTTTTTCAGAGATGATAAGAGGTTCACGAGGCCATTGAATACCTATCCGTGGACAACGATAAGATACAGAACGCTCAGCCTGCATGTTGTAAAAGGATGTGCATTTATATAATACATGGGTATTGTCATAAAGGCTGAGAAAACCATGTGCAAAACCTACGGGTACCCATAAAAGGCTTAGGTCTTCTTCCGTAAGGTAGAAACCTTCCCATTTCCCAAAAGTTGGAGAACCTGTGCGCAAATCAACGACGACATCATATATTCCACCACGGATACAGCAAACTAATTTGCCCATACCATGAGGTTCTAATTGATAATGCATTCCTCGTAATACACCCTTCTGGGATTTACTTAAATTATCCTGAACAAATGTTTCAGAAAAACCCGCCTTTTTTAATTCTTCCCGATGATACAGTTCTGTAAAGAAACCTCGTATATCGCTAAATTTTCCTATTTTAAAAAGCAAAATACCCTTTAAACTACATTCATTTATACTTTGTATAATCATACCTATGACTCTCCATAAGTTGATAATTTGTACCGCAAATCATTTAATATATCACAGTGATAGAAACATATTTTAACATTCTAACATTTATCTTACCAAAGAAAAATAAATGAGTAAAGGAATGAGTCATGTTTATGGAGTTTATTGTTTTGCTGTTGTGTTGTATGATTATGATAGGAATGGCATCTTCGGCAGAAACAGAGGAATGGGAAAGTCCAGATATTATTGAGATTAACAAACTTTCTCCTCACTGCACTTTAATGCCATTTCCTTCTGAGGAAACAGCCTCTGCAAATGACAGAACAAAATCTTCTTATTACCTTTCTTTGGCAGGAACATGGAAATTTCATTGGGTTCCTGTTCCAGACCAGCGTCCTCGTGATTTTTATAAGGTTGATTTTAATGATTCCGATTGGGTTGATATTCCTGTTCCATCTCACCCTGAATTATTAGGGTATGGCAAACCCATATATACCAATATTCAGTATCCTTTCTGGCCTGTAAATCCTCCTCTTATCCCTCATGATGATAACCCAGTTTCGTCGTATAGACGCACTTTTGATGTTCCCCAATCATGGAAAAATAGGAAGATACATCTGGTTTTTGATGGAGTAATGAGTGCTGTATATGTTTGGTTAAATGGAAATTTTGTGGGTTACAGTCAGGATAGTATGACCCCTGCAGAATTTGATATAACCCCGTATGTGAAAGAAAAGCAGAATGTGCTTGCGGTTCAAGTTTTTCGCTATTGCGATGGGAGTTATTTAGAAGACCAGGATAAATGGAGAGTAAGTGGTATCTATCGCGATGTATTTCTGTATGCAATACCTGATGTTTATTTAGAGGATTACTTTTTCCAAACGAAACTATCGGAGGATTATAAGCAAGCCATAGTGGAATGTAATTTAAAGGTTGTATCCTCTAAAACCAAAGAAAAAAATGTTGATTGTTTAATAAAGATAAAAGACTTGATAGGGAATGAAATGTATTTTCAACAGGTAGAAAGAAGTGTTGAAAATATAAATAAGGATGAGTGTTATATCCATCTTAAATATCGCATTGAGATTATAAATCCCAATTTGTGGAGTGCAGAAACTCCGTATTTATATCAGACATATATCCATTTGTTGGAAGAAGGTAAGAATATAGATGTTTACCCTCAGAAAATAGGGATTCGTGAAGTAAAATTACAGGATGGATCTCTTTATATAAATGGTAAGCAAGTTAAATTAAAGGGGGTGAATCGCCATGAGATATGTGCAGAGTCTCTCCATGTTTTGTCACGGGAACAAATGATTGAAGATTTAAAGATATTGAAACGAAATAACATCAATACTGTTCGCACCTGTCATTATCCCGACCAGCCTATTTGGTATGACCTTTGTGATGAATGGGGGATATACATTATTGATGAAGCAAATATTGAATCACACGGGATGGGATATGAATTGGATAGAACATTAGGTAACAAACCTGAATGGGAAAAAGCCCATGTAGCACGAATTGAGGCTATGGTCAAAAGGGATAGAAACCATCCCTGTATTATTTTCTGGTCCTTAGGAAATGAGGCAGGAAGTGGTTGTAATTTTGAAGCCTGTGCAAAGAAAGTAAGGGAATTGGATATATCGCGTCCTATCCATTATGAGAGGATGAATGAAATCGCTGATGTGCACAGTGAAATGTATACTCCTCTTTGGGATATGCTGAAGTTTGTTGCTCATTATCCGAATAAGCCGTTTTTCCTGTGTGAATATGCCCATTCGATGGGAAATAGTACGGGTAATTTGCAGGATTACTGGGATGTAATAGAAGCCCATAAATCTCTCATTGGAGGTTGTATCTGGGATTTTTCGGACCAGGGAATAAAAAAACCGTTGTCTGAGGAAGATGCCCAAAAAACAGGGAAGAAATTTTTCTGGGCTTATGGGGGAGATTTTGGAGATAAACCGAATGATGGAAATTTTTGTTGTAATGGTATAACTCAGCCGGACCGTAAACCGAATCCAGGACTGTATGAAGTTAAAAAAGTATATCAATACATTAAGGTAAAGCCTGTAGATTTACATCGAGGTGTCGTAAAAATTATAAATCAATACGCTTTTCTGAATTTAGATAAATTTGATATACATTGGTTCGTTGAAAGAGATGGGGTGTCTATCTTAAATGGGAAACTTCCGTTATTATCTGTGGCTCCACAGTCGGAATGCGAAGTTACAATTCCTATTCAAGATATAGAATGGATTCCAGATAGTGAATATTTCTTAACAATTGAATTCCGATTAAATGAGTCTACTCTATGGGCTGATGCTGGGTATGTTTTAGCATGGGAGCAATTCTGTTTACCCACTAATAAACAAGTTAATCAAAAGGAAAATGTGAAGGAGAAAAATCAGGATAAATCCAATCCTATACAGATAATAAAAAAAGAGGACCTTTTGACGGTAAAGAATAGTAATTTTGAGGTGATATTTGATTGGAAAGAGGGAATTTTAAATTCATATTCAGCATTCGGGAAAACTATTATTAAAGGTTCTCTTATCCCTAATTTCTGGAGACCTCCCACAGATAATGACCGCGGTAATAATATGCCATGGAGGTTGGAATGCTGGAAGAAAGATACCTATATGCGAAATCTGACTTTTCGTAATATAAAAAAACAGGACGATTACCAGGTAGAAATTCGTTTTGGTTATGAACTACCCGAGACAAAATCTCAGGTGATATTGCAGTATATCATTAATGAGAAGGGAGAGATACAGGTAAATTATGAATTCAATCCCGGTAGTCCCGATTTACCGGAGATTCCGAGGATTGGTATGCAAACCTATGTATCCAAAGAACTATCCTCGGTATTATGGTATGGTCGAGGACCGCATGAGACTTACTGCGACCGTAAAACAGGTGCCCAAATACGGGAACACTCTCTTATGATAAAAGATTTGTTCCATCACTATGTGCGGCCTCAGGAAAATGGGAATAGGATGGATGTCCGCTGGTTTTCTTTATTAGATGAGGATAAAAATGGAGTAATTATTGTAGGTAGTCAGTCTCTGGCGTTTAGTTTGTGGCATTGTTCTATGGAAGATATTGAAACAACATTACACGATTACGAACTTCCCGAAAGAAATACTTGGACATTGAATATAGATTACTTGCAGATGGGTGTAGGTGGAGATGATAGTTGGGGTGCTTTACCTCATGAAGAATATCAAATCAAACCTAAAAAATACGAGTATCAATATACCATTATCCCAATAAAAGATGGGAATGAAAATTTACTTCGACAAGTTTACCAAGAATATAGATAAAAAAATGTCCAAACTATCTGAATAAGCTAAAAGGAAATTATGAATTTAGAATTTACTTTGTGTAGACTTTTCGTTCAAAAGCATTAGGGATTTTCATTTCCTCTCGATATTTTGAGATAGTTCTACGAGCGATTTTTATCCCTTCTTTTTGTTGGATTAGTTCAGCGATTTGCTGGTCGCTTAAAGGTTTTGTTTTATCTTCTTCATCTATAATTCTTTTAATTATGGATTGGACTGTGCGTGATGATTTTTCGTTTTCACCTTCATTTGTTTTAATACCCCCAGAGAAGAAATAACGGAATTCAAAGATTCCCTGAGGTGTGGACATATATTTCCCTGCAATGCATCGGGAGATAGTAGATTCATGTATATTAATTCGGTCAGCAATAGTTTTGTAAGTTAAGGGTTTTAAGTACTCAACCCCTTTACGCATAAATTCTTCCTGTAAGATGGCTATCTCTTTTGCAACCTTATATAAAGTGCTGTTTCTTAGTTCAAGGCATTTTATCAATCGAATTGCAGATTCTTTATATTTCTTTATTTGTTCCTTCTCTTCTTTAGGTAGTGTCTTTATTTGTTCTTTTTTTATAGGTTCAATGTATTTTATTTCGGGGAGATATTTATCATATATCTCAATTTCAAGTTCGTCATCTTCATTAAATTTGACAATTACATCAGGTCTGATATTGTTTGGTTCATCAGGAAACAAATGTCCGGGAAACAGATTTAAGGTTTTTAACAAGTTAATTAATTCTTCTACTTTGCAGGGCTCAATTTTTAATCCTCGGGCAATTTTTGGAATTTGTCTATGGGTAAGTTCATCGAAATACTCTTCTATTAATCTTTTCAGGAGTGTATTATCGGGATATTGTTGTTCAATCTGGATTAATAAACATTCTTTTGCATTTCTTGCTCCTACCCCGGATGGGTCAAACCTCTGTATTTTTTTCAGAACCTTTTCGACTGTTTCAATTTCTACACCAAATTCTTTAGATATCTCTTCCATATTTCCAACAAAATAACCACGAGAATCAATACTTGCTATGATACTTTCACCTATCTGAACTTCCTGAGGGTCATTAATTTCAATTTGTAATTGTTTTATCAAATGATTTTTAAGGGTTTCACGACTTCTTATGTTTTCAAATTGTTCTTCCAACCATTCCGATTCATCTGTATTAAGACTTAAATCTTTTAAATTTTTTGTTCTATCATAATATTCTTCCAACAGTTCAAATGTTTCCTCATTATCTTCTGTTATATCTTCGGATTGTTCAACAGAGTCTATCTCGGTATTTTCATGCTGGATAATATCATTAGAAGAAATATCTTCATGGGCTATTGTATCAGTTGAGGATAAATCGGGATCCCCAAAAGCAGGGATTGGTTCTTTTTCGTTATCTTTAAATTCTATTTCCAGATAGGGATTATTTTCCGCCTCTTGTATAATATATTGTTCTAATTCGATTGAGGGCATTTGTAATATTTGTAGTGATTGTTGCTGGAATAATGATAACTGTAATTCCTGCCTTTGTTGTAAAAATTGCCTTGCTTCTAACTTCATTCTCCAAATCCCATAATTGAAAATACATCTTAAAAAATATAATAAAATAACACCTAAAATATTTTAACAAAAAAAACTACAAATTTGATATTTATTTTTGCAATTTTTATGGTATAATATTCGTGTTGAGGAGTTATGAAATGAAGAAGTTTATTTGTATTTTTACAATTATTGGGATATTTTTATATCCCATAACAATGATGGGCACATTTCAAAATTTAAATGTGGCATTATGGCAAAGTGTTTTGACTTCTGTATTAAATCAGGCGGACTCCTCAATTATTACAGAAGTGAAAGATATAAATGGGGATTCCACAATTGATGTTCGTGATTTATGTCTGATTGTTCAAAAAATTAAAAATGAAAAAACAAAAATCCCCACATCAAGAACATTAAAAAATCTTGTTTTGTATAGTTCGGTGTTAAGAACAGAAAAAACTTTGCTTCCCTTAAAAAATTTAAATAATCATAGTAATTTAATAGAGGCAAATTTTTGTCATAATAAAGAAGAAAATATCACAAAGCGATATAATGTCTTATCAAAAAATGTAAAAATAAAGATTTTTTCAAAAATACCTTTCTTACCCCTTCTATGTTAAATTTTCCCACCTATTATTAAGATTTTTTCATATAAGCTAAACTTTTGTGGTATAATTAACTATAAAAATAATAAGGAGTTAAACAATGAACATGAAAATTAATGAAAACAAAATATACTTGGGAACTTTATTGTTAATTATAGGTGTATGTTTTGTTTTTTCTTTCCCATCTATTGCACAGACAGAAGCAAGTGTAGATTATTGCAATATTCCTGATTGTAATAATTTAATACCAGGGCCTGTGTATACAGAAAGTTTTGAGAATTCCATGCGGGAATTATATGCAAAAATTCCATTAATTGGTGGAAATCCCGATAATCTTGATTTAGATTTTGATGGGATGAAGGATACAGCTCAGGCTCGTTTATTTGATACAATCATGGGAAGTTTTTCATTAATTGGCGGAATACCTACTCGTAATTGTATCTACTGGGCTTATGCAAATAATCGGTTAAAAGTAGAAGCTTTAGCACTCGCTATACAAGCTGGCTGGCCTTCCTATTTAGGAACACCACCAGACCTTGAAGGTATGAAAACCTTCTTTGCAGCGCTGGCAACTATGGGAAATGAAGAAATTATAAATACAGTTTTAAATGCGTTAAAATGGATTATTCCTAATTTGCCCGACCTATCCTTGTTGGAATTAGATGGTTCAAATATCGTTTATCTTAATGCTAAAGGTGATGCAGATTTAGACGGTGTTTGTAATATTGGTGAATACAAAGCGTGGGTTTTGAATGTGCCTACTGACTTTGATGCATTTGTAAATGCTGCTACCCATGCAAGTATTACAGATTATTTTGGTGGCTGCCCTGCTTGTGGGACTGAAGGAACTGTGGAAGGTGAAGGCGAAGGAGGAGGACCACCTCCTTGTGATATGCGTTCTAATGAAAATTATTTTGCGTTGCTCGTAATGTTCGGTGATACGAACGGTGATGATAAATTAACCAAGAATGAATTGAAAGCCTTTGTTACAGGATTCCTTTTAGATTTAGGGTGGGGGTTAATTGATAAAGATGGCGATGGATTTATGTCTTTTGATGAATTTGTTGCCAGTAATCGTTTAGGGGGACTTTTACCTGCAAATCTCGATTCGGATGGAAATAACCAAGTTACATTAACGGAGATAAGACAATTAAGTTCAAAGATAACGCAAGACCAGTTTAATAACCATGATATTGATCAGAATGGCTATCTTGATTGCATAGATATCATGGGTCCACATCCCGAATCCTGTTATGCTGAATGGTGTTGGGATACATGTAATCAAACCGTAGTAAAGTCGGGATTTGAATCTGCACTGCGTAATCTATACGGAATTGCTTCTTTCCTTGGCGTAAATCCCGATACAGCAGATATAGATGGTAATGGGATGTATGATGTAGCACAAGCCAGGTTATTAGATTATATCCTTGCACATCCAGAATTACCTATTTTTTGTTGTGTTAAAAATGCATACATGAATAATCGTGTTGTGGCTCAAAGTAAATGGGACTCGATTCCATTATTAAGTACCATTTTCACGGACACAACATTTATTAATGTCGTTGCTGGAGTTCTTACCACAGGTGAAGAATCATTTATTAATGCTATTGTCAATGTGATTGATACATTAATGTTTTGGGGCACTTTTACATTAAGCGGATATGACTTAACTGTAGGGCAGTATCTTGCGTCTGCTGGTGACCCGGATTTTGATGAAGTATGTAATGTGGGTGAGTATAAAGCCTATGTATCTGCTCCTGATAATATAGATACTTTTATACTTGCTGCACTGGATATTAATCAGACCTTGAATGGTGGTGGTTGTCCAGTTTGTCCAGGAACTTATGAAGGGGAACCGCCCTGTGATATTGATGATATCACGCATTACTATTATATCCTGATTATGTTCGGTGATACAGATGGTAATGGGCTATTATCCAAGGAAGAACTAAAAGCCATTACAGGTTGGAGTGATAATGTTTTATTATTATGGGGTGCTGTTGATACAAATGGAGATAATCAGTTGTCTCTGGATGAGTTTTCTAAAGTAGAGTGGTTATATAACTTATTGCCAGGATTAGATGGAAATAACGATGGTGCCCTTACACTTGTAGAACTGCAAAACTTAAATGCCAATATAACAATTGATCAATTAAATGCCGTAGATTTAAATCAAAATGGTGTTCTTGATTGTGATGACTTTGTAATACCAGAAGGAGAAGGTGTGGTAGAAGGCATTCCAGAAGGGATACCAGAGGGTACCCCCGAAGGCACCCCGGAAGGAACCCCCGAAGGTATACCTGAAGGTACACCCGAAGGCACCCCTGAAGGAACACCAGAGGGAACACCCGAAGGCACACCGGAAGGAACTCCCGAAGGTATACCCGAAGGCACACCCGAAGGTGTGGTGGAAGGTGAACCTCCTACCTGTGATATTGATGATATTGAACATTATTTCTTAATTATGCTTCTATTTGGAGATACCAATGGTGATGGTTTGTTGTCAAAGAGTGAATTCAAAGCATTAACAGGTTGGAGTGATTTGGCAATTGCCGCTGTTTGGTATCTTGTTGATAAAAATAAAGATAATCAATTAACTTTTGAAGAATTTACGACAGTAAGTTCTATATTTAATTTACTGCCCAAACTTGATTCAAATGGAGATAATGAATTAACTCTGACCGAAGTGCGTGCTTTAAGTTCGAAGATTACACAGGAACAATTTGATATTGCAGATAAGAATGATAATGGCGTTCTTGATTGCTCAGATTTCTTACCTTCATCTGAAGGGGAAGGTATTGCAGAGGGCACCCCAGAAGGAGTACCCGAAGGTCAGCCGGAAGGAGTAGTAGAAGGCACACCAGAGGGAGTACCCGAAGGTCAGCCGGAAGGAGTAGTAGAAGGCACACCCGAAGGAGTACCCGAAGGTCAGCCGGAAGGAGTAGTAGAAGGCACGCCAGAAGGAGTCCTTGAAGGGCAACCAGAAGGCGTTGTAGAAGGCACTCCCGAAGGCACACCGGAAGGGGTTCCAGAGGGGCAACCAGAAGGCGTTGTAGAAGGCACTCCAGAAGGGACACCGGAAGGAGTTCTTGAAGGGCAACCAGAAGGTGTTATAGAAGGCACTCCCGAAGGAACGCAGGAAGGAGAAATTCCTCACGGAACTCATTCCGCTGATAGAAACTCTAACTGGAGGTTTGAATTAACAGAATTACTTCGTGTCATTCAGTTGTTCAACTCGTTTGGTTATCATTGTGATAGTTCTTCTGAAGATGGCTATGCTCCTGGAAAGATGGAATCTTTACAGAATTGCTTACCACATACCAGCGATTACAATCCTCAAGATTGGCGTATTAGTCTTACAGAATTGCTGAGATTAATACAGTTCTTTAACATGGGTGGTTATAGATTGTGTCCGGGACAAGAAGATGGTTATTGTGGTGGACTGAACTAAAATAAAACTATCAATAATTTATGCCCGCCGAAATTTCATAATTTCGGCGGGTATATTCTTTTGTGTTATAATTCTTTCAATTTTTTATTCTGATTACAGAACCCCTTCAATTTTAAAGTGGAGAACTGTATGTTATTTACATCTGTATTAATGGCCTTTTTAAGTTTCCAACTTCCCGAATGGACATTTGATAACCCGGATATTATAAAAAAATGGATACCTAATGCGCAGGTGCAGGATGTAAAGATTGAGAACGGTAAATTATATGGTAGAACCCAAGGTACCGACCCATATCTTTTATGTGAAGGTATTGATTTTATCCCAACTCCTTATCAATACATACATATTCGTATTAAGACAAATCATGGAGGTATGGGACAAATATTTTGGTCTGGGACAAATGAAGGACAATATGGAGGACTATCGGGGGATAAATCCATCACTTTTAATTTTGATGAAAAGAATGATTGGCAGGATATTTATGTTTTTCCATTCTGGCATAAGGAAGGGAAAATTATTAAAATGAGATTTGATTTATGTGATGCATTGGAATTCGAATTAGAGAAAATTTCAGTAAAAACATGGGATAAAGGTGAAGCACCTGTTACTGATGTTTATGAATGGCAATTTCCCGAAGGGGATATATCCTCGTGGAGAATTGATTCTGAAAATAGTCCTTATTATTTTTTTAAACCTATATCTTTACCCATAGGAAAGAAAAAATATCTTTCAATTGAATATTCTGCAAGCAAAAGTGCTAACTCAATAGATTTAATCTGGGCAGGACAGGATGTGTCAGGACCTCAAACTATTTCTCTACCATTGATTACAGATGAAAAAACCCATGTTAGTGTTATTGATATGCTTCAATATCCTGCATGGAAAGGACCCATTCTTGCTTTGGGTTTTCGTATTCCGGACTATTCAAAAGTAAAGATATTTTCCTTATCTATAGGGGAAGAACCAATAGAAAAACCTGAACTTATCGTATCCTATTTTGGTGCTGTTCAAGGTGGTATACGAGCAAAAAGAGAAGTTCCTATTTTATTACGACTTTCTAATCAGGGAGGTGGTATTGCACATGTTGATAATTTAAAATTTAAACATCCGGGTTCGTTGAATATAGAAAAAGGTCCTGTTCCAAAGCCCCCGTATGAAATCGAGTATGATGATTTCATGGATATTTACTGGTCAGTTACTCCGGAAAAATCAGGTATCTATCCTATAGAGATTATACCTTTGTTGAAAGAGACTGCCTTAACTATCAATACAGGAGAATTGCAAGTATTGCCTGAAATTAAAAAAATATCGGCAGAATATGTTCCTGAACCAAAGCCCATTAAAACCAAGGTAGATATCTGTGCGTTTTATTTCCCGGGTTGGGATACTGCAGAGAAATGGGATTGTATCTTAACAACAGCTCCGATAAGAAAACCTATTTTGGGATATTATGATGAGGGAAACCCGGAATGTGTGGATTGGCAAATAAAATGGGCTGTAGAGAATGGCATAAAGTGTTTTCTTGTCGATTGGTATTGGGTTGCCGGGAAAGAATCGCTAAAACATTGGTTTGAAGCCTATCGCAAAGCAAGGTATAGAGACTATTTAAAAGTAGCCATTATGTGGGCAAATCATAACCCACCCAATACTCATTCTGTCGAAGATTGGGAAAAAGTCAATAGAGAATGGATTGATAATTATTTTAATTTACCATCTTATTATAGGATTAATAATAAACCGCTTATATGTATCTGGTCTCCTGAAAATATACGTCATGATTTGGGTAGTTTGGAGGCGGTAAAGGCGTTGTTAGAGAAATCCCAGCAATGGGCAAAAGAAGCAGGCTATGAAGGCATTGAATTTATGGCGATAAACAATAATCAGTCTGCCAGTGAATTGCAAATATTAAAAAATGAGGGCTATTCAAGTTTTACCAATTATCACGAATTTAATAGAGCCGTTTACATGAGTCCAATACCTAACCGTGCGAAATATGAAGATGTGGTTTCTGTGCTCCCCTCTATCTGGAGGGAAAAACATAGTCTATGTGAGGGTATGACCTATTATCCCCTTGTGGAAACAGGTTGGGATTCGCGTCCCTGGCATGGGTCTAAATCATTAGTCATTGAGGGAAGAACTCCAGAATTGTTTAACACCATGTTACTTTCTGCTCGTGATTTTGTAGAAGAAAAGAATACGCCGATGATTGTTTTAGGACCATTGAACGAATGGGGAGAGGGAAGTTATATAGAACCCAATACAGAGTTTGGCTTTACAATGTATGAAGCCATACGCAATGTTTTTGCCTCATCCAACACAGAACCTTTGCCTGTTAATCTTACTCCTGAAGATGTAGGATTAGGACCGTATGATTTTCCTATTCCTGCATTCGAGACCTCGTGGGATTTCCATGAATCTTTATCTGGATGGAAAGTATTCAGTGGCATGAAAGATATAAAAGTGGATGAAGGCAGTCTTACAGGTAGAACAAGCACAGAAGACCCATCTCTCTATTTCTTTTACTTTGGGATGAAAGGTCTTAATGCAAGTCAATTTCCAAGAGCCACTTTACGATTGCGTGTGGATAGTCCAACGCCGATAGAAAACAAAACCCAGTTATATTGGTCAGCAAAAGGGACACAATTCAATGAGGAAAATTCTATTTCGATACCTATTCGTGCGGATGGGGGTTATTATACCTATACCTTTAATTTGCGAGACTGTCCTAATTGGAACGGAAGAATTAAAGCAATTCGAATTGACCCCTGTACTCTTAATAATGTAAGTATCTGGATTGATTCCTTTACACTTCATCAGAACTAATAGAAGAATATTTGCTGATACTCAAAGGTTTTTAAGTATATGGGCTAACCGAGTGGCTAACGCCATAATTGTTAATTGAGGGTTTACGCCAAGTGATGTGGGAATAGAACTGCCATCACATACAAAAATATTTTTTGTGCCAAATACCCGATGATTAGAATCACAAACCCCTTTTTCAGGCGAATCAGCTAATCGGCAGGTTCCTAAAGGATGAAATGCCATACACTCAAAATCCGATGGGACATGTTCTTGTTTTGTAAATATATTTAAATCATCTTTACTTTTTATTATATTGGGCTGTTTTGTTACCATCGCAAAAATTTGAATAGGATTTTCATCCAGAGCCAGTTCCGCAAGGAAAGTTATGGCTTTTTTTAGTTTTTGAGCATCTGTTTTTGTTAATTGGTATGAATAAATAGGTTGATTTTTTATATTAAATTTTAGTGAACCTTCGTTACTATCTTTAATCATGAAACCGAAAGTTGCGATATTCTTGTAGTTTTTCCAGTAATGAATTAATTCATTTCCTGAGAAAGGAACAGCAGAAGGTCCTAAATCGGGGGGCATTGCTACTCCTTCGAAAATAATCCCTTCGTCTTCAAGGGCTGTGCTATAACAGCCCTGAGGTATTCCTACCCATGAAGAAATGTTATCCTCAAGTTCGATGGATATTTTACTTGCAGGGTGTATCGTTAAATGTGCCCCTAAGTTAGGATTATCAATGGCAATACCACTTCTTTTTAATAATAGAGGAGATAACATTGTTCCACATGCGACTATTATTTTTTCCCCTTTTATCTCAACTTTATTTATTACTTTGTGTGTCGTTGGATGAACTACATCAATCAGAACGCCTTTGGCTGTTTTCCCATCAGATAAGAGTATGCGTTTTGCCCGTGCATTATAGAACAAAAATAACCCCGCCTGTATGGCTTTAGGGATATAGGAAATTTCCATGCTTTTTTTTGCACCTGAGGTGCAGCCATAGCAACACATTCCACATCCCTGGCAGTTGTGTGTATTCCGTCGTAAAGGAAGACAGGGCAGGTTCTTCTGTGTAAATATCTTTCGTATGAAGTCACTGGATTTATTCATTACATTCCAATCTGCGTCTTCAACATGTATTTCTCTCTCTACCTTTGAAAAGCAGTCCTGTAAATTTTCATTATTTATTCCTATCAGACCAAATTCTGACTCCCATAAATTTAAAACCTTTTGTGGAACACGAAAACAGGTTCCGGAATTAATGACTGTAGTTCCCCCAACACAACGACCTAAGGGAATAGGTATCATGGGTTTTCCAATAGTACCTGTAAATCCATTATCACGATAAAGTTTGAGTAAAGAACGAAATGCTGATGTTTCCCACGGAAAGGGAAGTGCACCTTCTTCAAGGAGTGCTACTTTGGCCCCTTGTTCTGCCAGTTCTTTTGAAAGGACTGAACCCCCAGCACCACTACCGATAACAATAAAGTCAAAAATGGAATTGATTAAATTTGTGTTTTCGTTTGTGGCTAAATTAACCACATTAGGACGATTATAAATTTCCAATAAATATTCATTCATCAGTTGTCTGTCTTACCTTTAAACAAGAATAATTTTTTCGTTCAGATAAAAATTCATGATAATTGGTATGTATCATGGTTTGAGGAAGTTGAAGGGCACTTCCAATCATTAAAATCCGTATTCCTAAAAACAATGATTTTTTCCATAACCATTTGGACTGTTCCCAAGAGTTTAGCCATTTCTTTCTTAAAGTAAGATTTGAATTACACATGAGAGAAAAAAATGAATAAGGAGGAGGAATAATGGAAATCAAAATAAGGGCAAATATCAAACCTAATCGATTTATTGTTGGTAAAGAATCTAATGTCTTTTTGAATTCTATCCAGAATTCATCCATTGAAACATTTTCAATCCAGTAAGAATCATCATTAAATAATGTGGTTAAGATGGCATAGCTATTTTTTTTAATAAATAATTCCATACGGGTAAAACTTCTTTATTAAATTGAAATAGGAACTTTTTCCCAGAGTTCTCGTTGAACCCATTCAAAGGCACATTTATTAGGACTAATAAATGTTCGTTTTTTATTTAATTCTTTATCGTAAATTATTAGTTTCATAGTTGCCATTTTGGTGTTGTAACAATATAATTCACTACAGTCCGTGTCTTCATATCGTACTCCAACAATCGTTGATATGTCTGCTTCAATAGTTGCATGCAAATGAATATTATCTGTAGATGTGCTAAATTCCCAGAACAATGGGACATATTTCGATTTATTTTTTGGAATATGACGCACAGAATTCAATTTATAAGATTTCCTTTCATAATGTAAGAACAATGTTGTAAGTGACGGAGTGATTATTTTTCCTCCAATACGGGCACGGGCAGTTAAAATGTCAATGATTATAGGGATAGGTTCTCCATTGTCCTCATCAAAGAAAATACAGCTATGAGACCATGCCCATGAATGTCCTTGCTTTAACCCGGCAAGATGTCCTTGCATTCCTAAAGCATTATCCACCTGTATAATTTCATTGTTTGCTCGAATCAATCCGTTAAATAACATTTTTTCTTGAATTGTAACTGCATAGTTTTTTACAATCCCTGTTTTCCATAGTAGAAAGGGAATGAAATTATATGATTCCTGGGGTTCTATGGGCATGAGATTTAAGTCCCAGATAAGTTGTTTCTCTTTTCCCTTCATTTGTCCATGACAGGAACTAAAATTTAGAAAATTCTCATGTAAAGTAAGGGTATTATCTGATGAACAATAATGACATTCTTCTATGGGAAATGTTTCCTTTATTGCGATATTTAATGCTTTTGAATTATCTTTCTGAATTTCTTTTTTTGAAAAAATTCCCCATATTTCTGCTACCTTTTTTGAAGCATTTTTTAGTAATGTAAAACGGAACCAAAGTGACCAGGGTTGGTCCATGGGGTTCAATTTCCAGTACCAAACTTCGTAAGCATTACCACTGAAATGAGGAAGTAAAAAAGGTGTATTCGTTATTTGATATGGAAATCTCATGATGATGTTGCTATGAGTTTTTTAGTTTCTGGGTTTTTATTTTTAAATAAAAGACAAAAACACAAATAGCAAAATCCAGTATACAACCTACTAAATATCCAAAGATAAGTTTGTCGGTTATGAAAAGGAAAAGATAGCCTGTAGAGGAGATAAATTTGGATAATATATGAACATTCAGTAAAATCTTGTTTTTGGGGTCTTTGGATGATTGATAGGCAATATAGGTCAACACCAACATAAGAGAACCTACCAGAGGTAGCCAAAAATAATCTGTGTTTTTCTCAGGTAATGGTTGTAGAATTTTCAGAAAAATAGGAAGGAAATTGAGAATATAATTAACGCCATCTGGAATAAAGAAAAAAAACAAGGCACCTAAAAAATAGGCAAGTGCAAGAATTCTCATAGAGAATTTAAATAAATAAAAGGTAGATTCCTCTGAATTTAATACAGTATTTTGATTTTCCATATCTGCTTCCTTTTAATAATGAAGTTCTAACTCATAAATATTACTATAAAAAGGAAGCAATTATAAAAATATGAACTGATGGCTAAAAAATTTTTT
>DAOSUS010000069.1:0-9050 GCA_035378955.1 Candidatus Hydrogenedens sp.
ATAGTTTCTTGCCTTTACAAATTCCACTTTCACGAACCATTCAAAATGTAAGAATTCGAGTAACAGTAACACATCCAGACGTGAGCCAATTAAGAATGAAACTTATATCCCCCTATGGAACTGAGGTTTTACTCTTTACTTCAGACTCCCAAATAACGGGGACTGATATGGTTAATACTGTTTTTACGGATACATCAACAATACCTATCGGTTCTGGTTCTTCTCCCTATACCGGAGAATTTGCTCCTGCTATGCCTTTATCATCTTTTAGTGGAGAAAATATGTCGGGTCTTTGGACGCTTCAGGTTGCAGATGCTGTTTCGGGAGACCAGGGCAGAGTAGAGGAATGGGCGTTAATATTTAACGCATGTGAAGGCGAAGGAACTTCCGAAGGAACCATAGAAGGGACGCAGGAAGGAACATCAGAGGGAATTCCCGAAGGAACCATAGAAGGACAGGTAGAAGGCGAAATACTACCTTACCATAATTGTGATTCGAATGGGAATTGGCGGATTGAGTTAGTTGAACTTCTGCGTGTAATTCAATTTTATAACGCAGGGGGCTATTCCTGTAAACAGGGAACGGAAGACGGTTTTGCACCTATTCCAAATGGACCCAGAAATTGCACCAATCACTCTGCAGATTATAATCCCCCAGATTTTCAGATAAATTTGAATGAGATTTTGCGTGTCATTCAGTTATTTAATAGTTTCGGCGGATACTATCATCAAGACCCAAATACTGAAGATGGTTTCGCTCCAGGACCTGCATAGTTTTTAATCATATACTTTTATGACACAGCCAGAAGATGGATTTCTCCCATCGCAAGTGCTATTTTAACAGGACCTTTAATATATTCTCTTGTTTGAAATGTTTGATTTCCTATTTTTATAACCACTTCTGGATAAAGATGTTTTCGTGCAATGGCTTGGGGTAAAGCCTTTTTTCTGGATTTTTCGACTAATTCGTTAATTTTTTTGTCCAATTCATCGATACTTTCTTTTATTGTTTTTGCCTGTTGAACAAGTTTTACATAAGCATCTTTCGCATCTTGGGGTAATGATTGCCAGCGATTTTGTAAGGGCTTAATACCTTTTACTATCTTTTCCAATAGTTCTTCCTTCTCTTTTTTTTCATCCTCAAAAGGTTTAAGGTAGCGAGGTAAAAAATAATCTTCCCCCAGAACTAATGTTGTTTTAATACACGCTTCGCTCCCTAATTGGTCTGCTTTAATTTCACCCAAAGCGATAATCTCTCCTCCTACAATTCTTCCTCCAACAATTACAGGTCCCCGAGAACGAACAAAAGACTGGTCAATTTCTTTTCCTACATATACCCCCTCTTCCGATTCTGCAAGCAAGTTCAGAAAATATTTTGCATTTATTGTACCCTTCGCGATTACTTTTTTTTCAAAGCCACCAGTGATACCGCCAAAAACTAATAATTTCCCTTTGGTAGTTATATCTGCTTGTTCCACATAGCCCTTTATTTCTATATCGCCTTCTGCATAAACAACACTATCTGATTCGACATTTTTATTAATTACCAAATATCCCAGATGATGAATGTTTCCCGTTTCTAACCCCACGCTCCCTTGAATTTCTAAAAAATTATCTACATGAATAACATCATCTTCTAATCGAAATCTACCATCTATTACTGCATAGAAATAAGTATTTGTTTCATTTGCTTTTACATTTTTACCTGCTCTTAAACGAATGGGTTTGGGTTTTTGAGCTGGAATTACTTTTCCAAATACATCAACCCCATCTTCTCCTTCTTTGGGAAGAATAATAATTGCTAATAGTTGTCTCGCTTTTACATTTAATTTTGCCTTAGGTTTTCGGTAATCCATCATTCCCGTTTCGGGGTCTATTTCAAAACCTTCAGCAAAGAAATCTTGCTGCCACTCAATTCTTCCTTCAACAGGTGGTGTCGGGTGCTTCCCACGCAATAATATAATGTTTTCAAAAATTTCTTCTTTCTCAATAATTTCTAAAAGACGATTCTTTGCATTTTCTATAATACCTGGTTCAAGTATTTTTTCTTCTTTCAATTTTCCTTCAAGGAATTCTAAAAGTTCATCCTTTTTCCAACCACGAATATCACCGCTTATAAGCATTTGCATTTTGTCATCAGAAACTCTAAGTAAAAGAGGAATTGTAGGTTTATATTTAAATAATTCTTTTTCTTTTTTATCTTCCGTTTGTTTTTCTGATTTATTTATATTTATTTCATCATTCGGCATATTTGATTTCTACACAATATAATTTTAGTCTATTTATTATTTTAGTCAATTTTTTATTATAAAACCAAATAATTATTTTACTTTGTCAATCCATATTTCTTTATTATTAATTCCGAACTTATTCGTCCTGATTCATAAATAGTGGGTAAACCACTTCCTGGATGTGTTCCCCCGCCAACTAAATAACAATGTTCTACTTCTTCAAATTTATTGTGTGGTCGAAAATATAACATTTGCATTAAATTATGTGCTAAATTAAAAGTAGCCCCATTGAATATCCCCATATTTTCCCAGTCTGATGGAGTTATACAGTATTCTTGTTTTATATGTTTTTCTATATCTTTCATTGATGTCCGCTCTTTAATCCTTCCTATGACCTTATTTCTATAGTCCTTTTTAATATTATCCCAATTAATTCCAGAGGTATTATTTGGAACAGGAACGAGTACATATAAAGCAGAATGTCCTTTAGGTACTAATGTAGTATCTGTAATGCTTGCATTGCGGATATAAAATGAAAAGTCTTCTGAAAGAATTTTCTTATTAGCTATTTCATCTGTATTCTTATGATAGTCTTCGGCAAAGTGTATTGTGTGATGGATTTCATCATACAATTTGTCCACTCCAAGATACAACATAAAGGTAGAACAGGAATATTTTTTCTTTTGTAGATTTTTTATGGAATATTTTTTTAATATACCCGGTTCGAAGAGAGAGCTCATAGCATAAGCAAAATCCGCATTTATAATAATTTCATCTGCTTCTACTTTCGTTCCATCTTCTAAAACGATACCCTTAGCGGTTTTGTTTCTTACTTCTATTTGCTTTACTTTCGCATTGGTATATATCTTTCCACCTAATTCTTGAAAAGCCTTTGCCATAGCAGAGGAAATTTCGGACAAACCGCCTTCCACATGGTATATTCCAAAATTATGCTCTACAAAAGCAATCATAGCAAATGCTCCTGGACACTTCCAAGGAGACATCCCTAAATATTTGCTTTGAAAGCAAAAACAAATTTTTAAATTTTCATCCTTAAAATAGTCGGTAAGAACATCATTAACCGTTCTTCCTATTGCCAGATGAGGAAGAGCTCTAATTAAATCTTTTCCTACCATATTAAAAGCAGAAAGGTACGGTTTTTGCAAACATTTTTCCATATATTTAAACCGTATTCCTTCTCTCTTCATGAAATTTTCAAATCCTTTTTTCGCACTCGGAAAAATTTTCTCTATTCTCTGAGCCATTTCGTTATGTTTATCTGTAATATCCAGATGAAAATTTTTAAATGCTAAGCGATACATTGGGTCTAAACGAGTAATTTTTAAATAATCATGGACATTCTTACCTGCTAATTGGAAAACCTGTTCCAATATATATTTCATCATTAGAAAAGTTGGACCTAAATCGAACTTATAATCTCCTAAAATAAGGCTTTTATTTCGTCCTCCGATTGATTCGTCTTTCTCATATATGCTTACCCTAAAACCTCTACTTGCAAGTATCATCCCTGCAGTTAATCCCCCGGGTCCTGCACCTATAATTAGGATATGTGGAGTTTTCATATTACTATCTCCTTTAACTCTTTTTCATTATCAAGGTATTTGCTCACCCATTATTATACGCAAAACTGTATTCGCTTGTAGGTTCCCTGCAATACCAACTCGTGGAGCCATCAATCCAACTCCGGGTCCCGTAGAATTTTCTTCATCTCCAACTACATATAAGTATGATGTTACTTTTCTTACTTTGAGTGAATTTGAAGAAAAATAACCTGCTAAACCCGATGCACTTACAATAGGTTTATCTGGAAAATATTTATGGAAATTTTCAATTAACATCCGTTTTCCTTCTGCAGTATCAAAAGCCTCAACAAGTATATGGACATCTTGAAATAATGACCTTATATTATCTGGATTTATTTTTTCTCTATAAGTTTTTACCTCTACATAAGGATTAATTTTTTGAATAATTTCTTTTATAGCATCCGTTTTATACATTCCTATATGTTCTACAGAATACTGCTGTCTGTTTAAATTACTCGGCTCAACTACATCAAAATCTACCAATACTAATTTACCTATGCCGATACGAGCCAGAGCAATTGCTACAGTAGAACCTAAACCACCTAAACCTGCTATTCCAATAATGCTTTTTTTTACTTTTTCATGAACTCCTGGACTATGGCGTGCTACCATCAAATATTCCAATTCATTATAAGAAGGAATTTCTCCCCGTTTAATAAATACTATATGGTCTTTATCCTTTACTTCTTTTATTAAATCAGTCTTATTATTTACAGGAAAACCGTTCCATATTATTATATCCGCATCCGGCTTATGTTTCTCCTTTATCTCTCGTAACGATGTCCCTTCTACAACTTCATATTCTCTTTCGTTAATAAAAATGTATATCATTTTTTCGCTTAAACTTTCTTACGAAATAATTTCATCCTTCCTCGATATGTATCAATAATAACTGCTAAAATAATGACCATTCCTGTAATAACTCGTTTCCACGGCTCGGGAACACTTATTTGCACAAGACCTACTTCCAAAGTAGCAATAATAACAACGCCTAACATAGTTCCGATAATAGAACCTTTTCCGCCACTAAGGCTATTTCCCCCAATTACAGCCGCAGCAATCGCAGATAATTCATAACCAATACCTGCATTAGGGTCCGATGAACTTAGTCTTGCACAATGTAGTAAACCTGCAAGAGAAGCCAGAAAACCTGATAGGATATATACACTTAATAAAACTTTTCTTACATTTATACCTGACAAATGTGCTGTTTCTTCTTTGGCTCCTATTGCAAAGCAATGTCTTCCCCATGGGGTATAAATCATTAGAAAGTGGATGAACAAGACAACAATTAGGGCTAATAATAGAGGGAAACGGATACCCATTATATTGGGTTCTGCAATTATATCCAGTTTCGAACCTAAATATTGTGTGATTGAGTTAGTAAAAAGATAGGTCAAGCCTCTTCCTGCTTCCAACATACCTAATGTTACTATAAAAGATGGAATATGCCACTGAATAACAATAAATCCATTTATCAATCCACAAAGTATCCCTATAAAGAAACACGCAAAAATTGCAGAAGCAAGTGAATAGTCTTTGGTCAGTAAAATACCCAATACAGCACCCGATAAACCTAATACAGAACCTACGGATAAATCAATCCCTCCTACAATTAGAACAACAGACATTCCTGTTGCTAAAAGTAATATATGAGGAATTTGATTAACAATTGTAACGAATGTGGAATAAGTAAAAAAATATTTAGATTTGATACTAAAAAAGGCTATTAAAAATAAAAGAGCAACAATTAATCCTATTTGTTCTTTTAAAAAATTGATTATATTGGTTTTCATAAGAACAGCCTATTTTTTTACGACTAAATCTACAGGGGTTTCTTTATCTTCAGGCACTTTCCCTGTTTTCAAGCATTCTAATGCATACTCAATTCCAAAAACAGCCAATTGGTCTGCATGTTGGTCCGCTGTAGCCAAAAGTTCACCTTTTTGTACCAATTCGTTTGCAGCAGAGATATTATCAAACCCTACGACTTTGACTTTATCCATAAAATTTCCTGCCTTTAATGCAGAAATGGCTCCTAATGCCATACTGTCATTAGCACAGAAGATACCCTTTATTTCTGGTTTTTCGGTCATTAAAGCAGAAACAACTTTATTTGCTTTTGACATTTCCCAGTCCCCATTTTCATCTGCAACAAGGTTTAACCCTTTTTCTTTAATCGCATCTAAAAAGCCCTGCCTTCTCTGGATAGCATTATATGCCGTTGGGACACCATTAATTACTGCAACCTGGTCACCTTCTTTTAAAGATTTTGCGAGATAAAGTCCCACTTCTTTGGCTCCTTTACGGTTATCAGGTCCTACAAAGGGAATTTTAATTTCGTTTTGTTGAAGCACTTCTGCATCAAGACGATTATCTATATTAATTACAATTATCCCTTGTTTCAATGCCCTTTTACATACAGGGACTAATGCTTTGGAATCTGCCGGTGCAATAACAATAGCATCCACTTTTTGTCCTATCATAGTTTCAACAAGTTGCACCTGACGATTAATATCCAATTCATCTTTAATTCCTTCAACAATTAAATCGTATTCTGATGAATTATTTTGATGATGTTTTCGGGCTCCTTCTTCCATAGTCTTAAAAAACTCATTTGCGAGGGATTTCATAATTAATGCAATTCGCGGTTTCTTTACTTTTTTTTCTACATCTTTGTTATCGGCAGTTTTCCCACATGAAACATTCAAAATACCCAGAGAAATTATTATTAAAAAGGTTAAATAAGTTTTGGGCAGATTACAATTTTTTGTTTTCATTAATCTTTCTCCTTGCTTTTATTTACCATGCAGTTCCATATTTACTTGCTAACAAATCGGCTGTATAGGGACCTTCTGAACCAAAGGGATATATAACAGGCTGAATTCTCTTTTTTTCTAATTCTAACAAAACAGGACTGAATATATCCCATGCTGCTTCTAATTCATCTGAACGGATAAATAAACTCTTATCCCCGCGTATTACATCTAATAATAGCAATTCATACGCATCGGGAACACGGGTTTCAAAAGCAGATTCGTAGGATAAATCAAGATTGGATTCACCCAGAACAAGTGATAAACCTGGAATTTTGTTCACAATTTTCAAAGCTATCATCGCATTGGGTTGAACTTGAATTAATAATTCATTGGGGGTTAATTGGGGTGCAGTTTCTGTGAATATATTTCCTGGAACTTCCCGAAATTGTATTTTTATTTCCGTTGTGCGTTTGGATAATCCCTTTCCTGCTCGAATTAAAAACGGAATACCGTCCCATCTCCGATTTTTGATAAATAGAGATACTGCTGCATAAGTGGGAGTAATTGAGTCTTTAGGGACGCCTTCTTCATCACGATAGCCATGTTTCATTTCACATTTTTTACACTGTAAAATACCCGGTCCGTATTGACCCACGACTAACTGAGAAAGCGTTATGGGAGGAATACATCTCAGGACTTTAACTTTTTCATCCCGAATATAATCTGCTTCCAATCGTATGGGTTGTTCCATTCCTACCAGTGCTAAAATTTGAAGCAGGTGATTTTGCATAACATCACGAATAATTCCATATTCATCAAAATATCCACCTCGACCTTCTATACCGATGTCTTCCATCCAAGAAATACGAACATTTTGTATATACTGGCGGTTCCAGAGGGGTTCTAATATTAAATTTGCAAAACGAAGTATCATTAAATTTTGAATAACCTCTTTAGCAAGGTAATGGTCAATACGATATACCTGCTCCTCACGGAACACCTTTTGCAAACCTGCAGTTAATTCATCTGAACTTTCTCTGTCCCTCCCGAATGGTTTTTCGACTACAACCCGTGTCCACACACCTTGTTCTTCCTGAGTGTGAATGAGATTGGAATGGGCAAGGGCATTTGAAACTGGTAAGAATAAGAAGGGAGGGATAGCAAGGTAATATATTTTATTCGATAAATGTCCTTCTTCTAATTGTCGAATTAAATCTCCCATCCTTTCATAATCCTGAAACTCATCATATCTTCCTCTACTATAGAAACATCTTTTCAGAAATTCATCTAAATCAGAAACAGGCATGTTCTCTTTCAAAATAAAGGCTTTAATTTTTTCGCGAAATATTTCGTCATTCATTTCTGTTCGCGAAAAGCCTATAATTCGGAATCTTTCTGGTAACAATTTTTTTTGAAATAGTGCATAGAAGGCAGGAAATATCTTCCGTAAGGACAAATCCCCGGAGGCTCCAATAACAACTATTGTTAAATCCTTTAAAAATGACGATTTCTGTAGCATAAATCAACCCAAACTTTTCTTATTGTTTATTACTTGTTAAAACTATTACAATACACTTTAATTAAGTTAAGTTAAAATTATAACAATATTATTCCTATAAAACATTTAAAAACAACCTTTGGAAATTATTTTACAGGAGAAAAGAAAATGAAAAAAAATAATCGGGCTATTTGGCTATTGATTGCCGTAATTGCAACAGTTTTTATATCTTGTGGCAAACAGACAGAAAACAAGCCTTTAAAAGAAACTCAGATGTATGGTTCTGAGAAACACCTACCCGCTCGAAAATTATTGTCTTTTCTACCTCAACCTGATGCTCTTGCATTAGTCAGTCCATCTATCGAAAACATTGTCAATTCTTTTTTTAAGATAGATAATTTCCGTGATAACGAGATTAGTAATTCTTTAAAAAAAGACCCCACTTTAGGCTATATAATAAAAGAGGACAAAGAAAAAACAATTGAAAATTTGAAATCTCTTGGGGTAAATATCAATAGTCCCTGTGCTTTCTTTTATACTTTAGATGATAAATGGGAAGCGGTCATTTCTGGAGAAAATATAAATTCCTTACAAAAAATCTTTCCTGATGCAAAAAAAACTACATTAAAAACATCCTGGTTCTGGTTTATTTCGGGAAAATTATCGGCTTATTGGGATAGCAAATCAAATATCGGATTTACAGAACATAATGGATACATCATTCTTTCCAATAACATTGATTTGATTACTAAGTCCATTTCAGGAAACACTCCTCCCCCATCGTTTCATTATGGATTAGATGGCAAACCTGTAATTAGCTTAGACGAAACGGCTATACTTTTATCTATCTCGGATGAGTTAAAAACGATACTTAATAATCCCAAACAACCTTTTGAGCCAGCATGGTTAAAAGCACTTCTTCTTGTTCTTGGGACAGAATATGACGAAATATGTGTTAT
>DAOSUS010000069.1:9060-16567 GCA_035378955.1 Candidatus Hydrogenedens sp.
TATTAATCCCGAAGATAATTTTCATGAAGTTGCAATTGCCATCCATTCCGCTCAGAAGCTATCCAATAACCCTTCATTACCTGTATTAAAAGCGGCTACTTTCCTGCCCGATAATACAATCGTAAAATTCGACCTCGCAATAACCAATAGTTTAAAAAACTTGCTTATGCAACTTCCACGACAGGATTCATCGGGAAAATTAAAGAATAGTTTAGGTCGTATTGGTGGTTTAATTAACTCACCTTTGTTTCAGGATGAACTATCTATTGGAATATTACCTCCTACGGAAGGAGATATGCCGGGTATTATTCTAATCACTATGTGTAACCAAATAGATACCTTGAAATCTCTATTAGGTATTACAGCAGTAGCCGAAGAACCTATAAACGGATTTGAGGTATTAAAAGCCGATTTGCAAAAATTGGCAAAAATTCCTCTATCTTTTTATATTGGTTTAAAATCTCCTCATGTGATTGTAACAAATAATAAAGACCAACTTGCCCAAGTCATTGAAAAAATTTCCCAACCTCCTCAGGAAAACACCAATCAAAACATGCAAAATACCTGCCCGTATGGATTTATCTCTAACGATGCAAATGCCATGAATACATTCTTCGCCAACAATCCTGACCTTTTGAAAATAGACGCTGTTAAAACTCTTTCAAAAATATTACCTAATATTCCTGAAATGTGTATGTATAATAATGATGCCTGGTATTTGTTGAAAATAAAAGCAACCATATAGCAGGTTAGAATTATGAACAATGAGAGAATTATTCTTATCTCATGGGAAGGTTGTACATTGAAAGGGGTATTGAATGATTCTCCCACTGCCAGTAAGTTATGGGAAATACTTCCTGTTCATTCTATAACCCATCGTTGGGGAAATGAAATATACTTTGAAGTTCCTATAAAAACAACGCTGGAAGAAAACGCAACGGATGTTGTTCCGCCAGGGACTATTTGTTTTTGGGTAGAAGGCAATTCTATTGCGATACCTTTCGGGAAAACACCTGTTTCAATAGGAAATGAGTGTAGGCTTATCACGGATGTAAACATAATCGGTAAAATTTTAAGTCCGATTGACCCCTTATTTTCTGTTAAAGAAGCCACCAAAATAAAAATTCAGAAATCTAACGGAACTAAATCATAACCTTATTCGGAGATATAGGATTGAAGGTTTTTTATTGGTATTGGAATGAATTTTTAGGCAAGATTATCTCCAAAACAGAGGATATTACTGGTTATGAACTGATAGAACCCTGGGCACCGATAGTAGTAAAAGGTGCTATTACTTTTTTTATTCTCTTATTAATTTACGAAATTTATCTCAGGATTTATAAATTTTGGCGAAGACGAGAATTTATATCTGAAAGCACACCCGTTATTCCTCCTTCATCAGAAACTGTAGATAAAGAATCAGAGTTTATTCAACAATTAGAATCCTTAAAAGCACCTCAACAAACTATCGAACGATTGAAGAAAGAGAAAAAATATGACCAGTTGGGTGAAGTATATGTATCCATGCAGAAATATAAAGAGGCAGGTTGGGCATTTGAAAAAGCAGGGATGTTAAAAAGAGCCGCAACAGAATATGCCAAGGCAGGCAAAACGGAGTATTCGGCAAAGTTATTACTAAGAGCCAATGAACCTCAACAGGCTGTCCAGTTATTGGTAAGCATTGGAAAGACTAAAAAAGCAGGAAAATGGTTGGAAAGGGAGGGAAAACTGGATATAGCAAGTTTCCTGTGGTGGGAAGTGGGGTATTATAAAAGAGCTGTTTCATTATGGTTAAAGTGGATGAATACTTTAAATAATAACCCTCAGGAAAAAGCAATTTTTTTTAACAAAATCATTCAATATATCTATAAAAATGGGATTCATAACATCCCTGATAAGTATAAAAAATCTCTTTTAGAACCTTTAAGTCAGCAAATGATTTTAGAAAAAAGATATGACCTTGCTATTGATTTATTAAAAAATTGCGGAGAACATCAAAAAGCAGAAATGTTACTAAAACAATTAACAAGAAAATAAAAGTGGTGGAGACTTTTCTCAATAAACAACCCTGTTTCTCACTCGATTATATGAAATCCAGAACTTGCGTAAACGGTCAAGAATCTTCTCATCAAAAACTATTGGAGAAAAAGCGGCTATTTGATACAACTGAGTAATTTCTTCTATTTCTTCGCGTAATACTTCTAAACTCTGCGGTAAATTTTGTAAAAATTCTAATGGCGTTTCGCTATGTTTTTTCGGGACACCTAAATCTTCTGCCAACGCACAGAGTGCTAAATAGGCATATTCTATATGTTCATTAGGGTTAAATTTTTTGCTCATTTCAGGATGGGATAATGAACTCACAAATTTAATGGATTTGGATTTATTAACCGATACCCTCTTCCTGATTTTTAACTGTTTTGGTCTTCGTTCAATAAATCTTTTTAACCATTGAAATCCAATTTTACCTTTTTGCACAGACATCTGCAACCATTTTACAAACATTCTTTTAACTGCTTGAAATAGAACCCATACACTCACAAGGACAAGAATTGTGATTATCACATATCCTAATTTTTGAAGTAACATCTGTTGTTGCCATATTTCCGTAGGAGTTGCCACAACAGGATTTAATTTGAAGGCACTTCCACGAACCCATGGGTCTGCTTGATGTTCTGCAACATAAAAAGGTTTGGGCAATGCAGGTAATGGAAGATAGGCAGAAGCTACCATAGCAATAATAATTATTGACAATCCTGAAATAACCCATGTAATACCTAACAAAGAAGGGACAGAAACTCTTCGCACTTTATAATATTCCCTAAGTCCTCCAAGACTTGTCATTACAAGGAGCAATAAAGCGGAAAAGACATATAGCACAAGATAAAACCATCCAGCATTGATTATCTCCTGACCTCCATTTACAAGGATACGAAGTCCTAAAGAAAAAATCCCCATAACAGGAATGCTAAAGAACAATATTGATATACCTGCGGGAATTTTGGAAAGGCGGTCTCCAAGTCCCATAATACTGTATGTAATATCTTTCACTGAAGGTTCTTTAAAAGTTAGTTGTGTAGGGTCAACCGCTTCCAATTCGTAAAACAAATCGGGACCTGTCGTTTTAGATTTTTTTCGGGATTTTTGTTCTCTACTTTTTTCGAATGCCTTACTCAGACTGGTGGCTATACCGATTTCTCCTGCACTTATATTCTCATCAATACAACATTCATAAGTTATCCTATTCGTAAGCCACCACAAGAATATTACAACGCCCATATTTGACAGGAAAGCCATAAAGTTATTCCCCGTAACAAGGTTGTATATGAAGGAACCTGTTCCGTATGCAGAGGTGCTAACCATAACATAAAAACTTATTGTTAAGCCCAAAGCGAAACCATAAACAACCCCATCTTCTACACTTTCCGTTGCAAAAATCCTGTTTACAGCCACAACACCCAAAATAAAACAAAAAACAACAAATCTTAAATTACTATCATTAACCGCTGTATATATGTATCGAACATCTAACAGGAAAAATACAATAGACCATAGTAATATTAAAATAAGAAAGGGATTGATAATACTAAGAAGTGTATCGGTAAGTGTCCATTTTGCTTGAAAATCCATACCTCCAATTTTTTTGTTTCTTGTTAGATTTATATCTAAAAAATCTTCACGGACAGGAATTCGGGGTGGAGGCGTTTCTTCATTTGCTACTTTAGAAGAAGGCTTTTCTTCTTTTTCACTCCACGATAAACTGCCATCTTCCATCCATTCTGGAATTCTCATTATTAGACTCCAATCCTTTGAGGTGCTATATAAAACAAATCCTGTTCATGTTGTATATGAAAAACGAAAATTCCTAATTTTCCTAATTTGATAACTGCTTCTTGATAGGCATTGTCATCTTTAATAATAAAAACATTAACAATAAATCCCCTTGCTTTCATATTTTCAATAACTGAAGCAAGATCATCTGAAACTTGGGGAACTATTAAAACAAGAGCGTTATCTCTTGGAATATGAGGTGCAGTTATTTGTAAGAGATAAGTCATACTCACTATTTTATTGGGAACAATTCTCGCAAGATTTTCTAATATTTTTTGTAATTGAACAGGAGACCTTTTGGTAGGAACCATAAGAGGACTTATACGCTCTGGTTGTATTTCCTGGACCAATTTTGTAATCAGGTCATCACGAGCAAGAGATGTTTCGGAGTCTCTTTGGTATTTTGCTGTATCACTTGCATCAAGTCCATTGGTAACCAAACCTACAGGTTCACCGGAAAGGTAAAGAAGATAAGCAATAGAGGCTGTCGTTGTTATAGCCAATTCCATTCGTTCTTCTCGATTCTGTGGAAGGTAGTTATCTTCAAACATATCTATAGCAAGAGTGGCACCTAATACAGTTGCGGGTTCATAGGTTTTTACTTGTAATTTATTTGCTTTAGCAGAAACTTTCCAATGAATGGATTTTATGGGGTCTCCAGGCACATATTCCCGTATTCCATAAATTCGTGTTGGGTCTTCATAAATTTTATGGGACACTCTTACAGGTCCATGTGGTCTCCTCGTGGATACTTGAAAACTTTTTATATATACCACAGAAGGTAATACAGTTATATATTCTTGCTTATCATCTGTTCGGAAGCGTCTTTGTAATCCAAAGAAATCCCCTGTTTCTAACATCAAAGGACCAATCTTATGATAACCCCGTCTTGGAAATCGCAACTTGTAAGAAATTGTAACCATTTCATCAGGCATGAGCATTAAAAATTGTGCATTCGACCCTATACATTCACTTCCCGAAGGAATAATATCCTCCACATATACCCATGGTACAGGTAACCAAAATTTGTTACGAACAAAAACAGTTACTTCTACTTCCTGCCCTTCATTGATAATCAAAGGACCAACAGAGCGATTACACTCTATGATTTTTAACCATAACCTGTTCAGAAAATCAGAAATTACAAAAATCATCAAAAAAACATAAATTGCATAAACCAGATACATACTCTTGAATAAAAAGCCTAATGATAGGATAAATGCAAGTAAAATTATCCAGAATAGTTTTGATACAATATAATTTCGTTTATCCATTTACTTCCGTTCACATTTTTTTGACATAAAACATTAAAATCCTTAATAATTGATAAAATATTCTTTCATTATTGGTCAAAGTAATTCAAAAGAAATAAGTAATAAAATAAACTTATGCAAGGAGATTAAAAATGAGCCAAGAAATTAAAACCACAAAATTATTTGTAGGTAGTTGTGTAGCCCTTATAGCCACAGCAATGACCTTCGCTGTATTAAGTGCTATTATGAACCCCTTAAAGCAACAATTTCTTTTAACTAACGAACAGGTAGGTTGGATAGGTGGAGCCGGACTTTGGGGATTCCCTATATCCATTTTAATTTTTGGACCTCTCTGCTCCGTACTGGGAATTCGATTTTTACTTCGTCTTGCATTCCTATTTTTTGTTAGTGGTATATCCCTTATGATTTTTGCGAATGGTTTCTGGATGTTATTTTTTGGAGCATTAACAATTGCCTTTGCCAATGGACTTGTAGAAGGGGCTTGTAATCCATTAGTGGCTACTTTATATCCTGACCGAAAAACACAAAAGTTAAATCAATTTCATGTATGGTTTCCGGGTGGTATCGTGATTGGTGGATTGCTCTGTTATTTCCTTGACAAGGCAGGTATTACATCCTGGCAACTTAAAGTAGGTTCTATTTTAATTCCTGCATTCTCTTACGCGTTTATTATGCTCATGGAAAATTTTCCTGTAACAGAACGGGCTCAATCGGGTGTAAGTTTTGGTGAAATGATTAAAGAAACATTAGGGAGACCCTTATTTATCCTTTTATTTATCTGCATGATGATGACGGCTTCTGTTGAATTGGGACCCAATCGTTGGATTCCTTCTGTTCTCGAATCCGGTGGAATTCCGGGAATGTTGGTTTTAGTGTGGACAAGTCTATTAATGGCATTGTTAAGACAATTTTCGGGTCCTGTCGTAAACAAACTATCTCCAACGGGAATGTTGTTGAGTTCATCTATTTTATCGGGTATAGGGCTTTACATGCTTAGTTTTGCCAGTACCTATACTTCCATATTCATCGCTGATACTATCTTTGCATTAGGTGTTTGTTATTTCTGGCCTACTATGTTAGGTGTTGCTGCAGAAAGAGTTCCTAAAGGCGGTGAATTTGCCCTTGCCTTATTAGGTGTAGCAGGAAATATTGCGGTAGGTCTTTTAACCATACCTTTAATGGGTAGAGTGGCAGATTACTACGGACATGAAAAGTTTGATGCACAAAAAACTGTTGCAGTAGTTCAAGAAGTATCTAAAGTATTTCCGGAATACATAAAAAATAAAACCGGAAAAGAACTGGCCGCAATTAATACCCTTATAGAAGATGCTAAAGAAGTAGAAAATTATTTCGCAACTAACAAAAAACTTCCAGAAATTAAAACAGCAAACCTTTTAAGGGCTATTCTCTTGTTAGCTCCAGAACAATCTGAGATAAGTAAATCAGCAAAGGAACTATTAAATCCTGCTGAACTATATGGAGGGCGTATTGCTTTCCGATATGTTTCCGCACTTTGCATTATTCTTGTAATTGTTTTCGGTCTTATTTATGGAAGAGATGTCATGCAAGGTGGATATAAAGCCGAAAAAATAACTGGTTAATACATCATTAATAAAAACTTTCAGGATACATTTCGTTGCAAGGGATAGAACATTTCCTATCGTCAATATCGGACTATATATGGGGCTATCCTGCTATTATCCTACTGTTAGGAACGCATATTTTTCTAACAATCCGATTGCGTTTTATTCAAAAATATATAACAACTGCGATACGGTATTCTTTTTTACCTGCCCAAAAGGAACCGGGAGAAATTAGTCATTTCGCTTCTTTAATGACAGCCCTTGCCGCTACCGTTGGCACAGGAAATATTATAGGTGTAGCAACTGCAATATCCGCAGGAGGTCCGGGTGCTGTTTTCTGGATGTGGCTCACAGGAATTTTAGGATTTGCTACGAAATATTCCGAAGCAGTTTTGTCTATTAAATTCAGGATACAAAATGAAAACGGGGAATTTGTAGGAGGACCTATGTATGTTTTGGAAAGAGGCCTCCATTCTAAATTTTTTGCATTTCTTTTTGCTCTTTTTACTGTAATTGCATCATTTGGAATTGGGAATATGGTGCAATCCAACGCCATGTCCAATATGTTAAATGAGTCCTATAAAATTCCTACACTTTTAACAGGTTGTATTGTCGCATTTCTAACGGGATTAGTCATCTTGGGCGGAATTAAAAGTATTGCTCGTGTTTGTGAACTATTAGTCCCATTTATGGTGGTTTTCTATCTTTTGGGATGCATTGGAATTTTGATAATTCATTATCGAAATGTCCCGGATTCTATTATCCTAATATTTAAATCAGCATTTACAGGGCAATCTGCATTGGGAGGCTTTTTAGGAG
>DAOSUS010000070.1 GCA_035378955.1 Candidatus Hydrogenedens sp.
AAAACTGGTCCGAGGAGATGAGTTGCCGCGATACATGTTCAGACCACGCAGGACTGCCCATCGGAAAACGCAAACCGAAAATAGAATCAGTAATCGTTCCATAACAACAGCCTTCACAGAAACAACCCAACCTGCCAAAAATTCCTCCAATAGGCATATAATGAATAAATATTTCCAGATCTGCAATTTTTGGAATTTTCTTCCATTCCATATACATCCATGCTCCAAAAATCCCCCCTGTAAATGCTCCTAAAAACATACTTCCGCCTCTTTCTAAGTTAAAGAAATTTATCTTTGAAGAGGGACACGCAAGGAAGAGGTAGAAAAACACTCGACCGAGGATAAATGCGAATGGGGCAACGCATAGCAGGATGCCTATTCCCATTGGAAATCTTTCCCCATGTCTATAGTTCCACCTTAACCCCAACACAATTACCATCAACACCGCTAAAAAATTGAAAATGTTATATAAATTTATTTCATATCTAAAAAGAAAAATAGAAGGAAACATTTTTTACTTCCGTTTTTTATTAAAAAATTATAATCAATATTTTGTTACAATAAATTTTTTTGGGTAAAAGTAGCGTAATATAATTCATGTTTCTCAGAAGAAACTCCAACCAAGGTAACGATAGGTTATGTACATGATTAATAAAAGTATTACAACTCCAGTTACAATATAGATTACTGGTGATTTAGATGAGAAAAGAAAAATTTGATTACTTTTTTCAAAATCCTTAGGGTTGAAGATCCCCTTCATAATGGGTGGTGGAGTAAATATTTCATCGGGTATAATTTCATTTATTTTTAAACTTTCTGGGATTATTTCAAGTTTATAGAGTGTAGTTACATCTATAGGAGAAAAACATTGTTGTAACATATATTCATCTTTTGTAATTTTTCCGCTTTTAAGACTTGTCCTTAATTGCAAGCCTTCGGGAGTAGTAGTATCTAAGGAATATACTTCTTCTCTTGCTTTTAAGGGGAAACGAATGTTTTCTTTGACTTCTATATAGTCATCGAAGAAATAAGTTTTTTCAATCCATTTAGGACTCATGCAGTTTACAATCATGTCTAATTTGTATTTTTTAAATGTATTCAAATCCCAGGTTCTTCCATAATATTCAACATAGTCTATACGGCGTATATCTCCCTTATCATCAATCCATATATCTAAACTTAGAGGGACTTTCTTTTTAAATGCATCTTCATAATATTCCGTTTTATGCCATAAGACGGTAAAATCTCCTTCATGATGCAAATGAAATGGACCTGGTAAATCTAAAAATTCAGAAAGACTAATTCCCCAGGTGCTTATGAAATTATCTTCTGTGCCTTCTCCTACTCTTCCTACCATGTTTAGCGGACTAATCTGGGAGCAAGGAATAAAATCTGTTTCAGGAAGAGCAGGATCTTTATAAGCTTTTTGTTTATCTTCTGTAATATTTAAAAACCATGTTTTGCCATTTTTCATGTATGAAGCTGAATTAATTTTAGATATTTTTGGTTCTACGGTGTCTTTTAAATGATTTGTATTTTGATAATTTTCAAATGCTTTTTGCTCGATTTTTTGTTTAACTGTATCTAACAAAGTTTGAGGATATCCTTCATTAGAAGGAGAAGAGATTTTTACCTGCTTGGGGGAAAGTACAGAATCATATAATATTTTTTGGTCGTAAAAGGTGAGAAAAAAATTTTTTTTATCACATGTGAATGCGATTTCGAAATATTCTTCTTGTTCTGTTTCCCATTCTATCTTACCTTCTTTAACAGTTTTTGAATAGAGATAACCTTTTCCCTTACACCAAATACTACTATAAGAATTTGTCCTTTCTTTAATTAAATTGATAATATTCTCTAACTCTTTTGGATCTAATGAGTGTGGGCATTGATAATCCAAAGCAGTAAAAATAAATATCATAATACCTACACACAATTCCATACCTAATCCCTTTATTGGTCTGATAATTTTTGTTTTTCATCTAATTATAATACTACTATCTTTTTAATCTTGCACATATTACAGTTAGGATAATAACAAGAATTCCCAGCCTCTATTGACATAATTACACATCCAGATCCTGAACATATACAACCACAAGAAGGACATCCAGGACAATCTGCAGGGACACATGGATTCCCACAACCTTTTGCTCCAACACATTCATATATATTTGTAGTATTAGGACAATATATTATTGGAAGGGTATGTTCACAACTACATTCTAAAGAAGCAGATTGGTTACATAACAAATAATCATTGGGTGGTGATGTTGGACATGTCCCGGTTGGTTTACAATCACAGCCGGATGTGTTATCTTTTTGTGACATAGCGTAGACATGAGATTGGATAAAAATGGCCGTGATGCCACTGAACAAAAGCAGGATAAAAATCAGGGTAATAGGATAAGAATTTATCAATTTTTTGAGGGTGAATGTGAGTTTCATGATGTGTTCTCCTTTTGGTTAGAGGTTTTTGTTTGGGGTTACTACTACTTTATTATTCAATTTTCCAATAAATATAGTTTAGCATTTTTTTTCTTATGTCAAGCTTTTTGGAAAAAATTTTTTAAATGATTTGTTAATAAGAAATAAGAGGGGGACAAAATATTTATATGCAGAAAATTTTATGTTTTTCCCAAAAGAAAACATTTTTTTACTTCCGTTTTAAACTAACATTCTTAATCTATATTCGGTCGTAGTATTTTTCTTGTATTAAAAGTATCATAGTATAGTTTGACATTTCGTCAGAAGAAACTCCAACCCCAATAGCGATGAGTTAAGTAGATTAATAACAAAACGAATGCGATTTCTACTCCGATAAATACAACAACTTTTATATGGGGCGAATGAAAAAAGGTTTTTATTTTATTAGTTATTTGTTCTCGAGGTGTTTCAGGAGGTGGAGTAAAAACTTCTTCCGAAATAGTTCCGTTAATAAGAAGACTCTGAGGATTTATAGAAATCTCCTTATAAGTATCTATGGTAAAAGGCATAAAACATCGATTTATTAAAAATTGTTCACGGAAATATTTCCCTTTCCTCACATTAATTGCAAACTAAAGTCCTTCAGGAATTGTAGTATCTATATTGTATATTTCCTCTCTGGCGGACAATGGGAATCTAACTTTTTCTTTTGTCTGTATATAATCATTAAAAAAATAATTTCTCTCTATCCATTTTGGATACATGCAATTGATTTCACCGCTATATCCTGCCTTTTGGAATTCCTCTTGACTCCATATCCAACCATAATATTCCACATAATCAATTCTGCGAATATCCCCGTTATTATCTATCCAGATGTCCAGACTTAAAGGGATTTTTTTTCTAAGAAATTATCATAATAATCTGCTCGATGCCATAGAATAGTAAATTCTCCTTCCTGATGGAGGTGGGAAGGTCCGGGTAAGTCCAAAAATTCGGATATACTTATTCCCCAGGTGTTCGTTTGACCATCTTCGCTCCCCCGACCTACTCTACCCACTATGTTTAGAGGGGTTATGTAGATAGTTCCTAATGAAGAAATAGAAGTATTGGTATCATAGTAAACCTTTGTTTTATCTTCAGAAATTTGAAGAACTGTGGAAACCCCATTTTTCAAATACCCTGCAGTATTAAAAATTACATAATTATTACGAGGTTGTTATTCAATGTTTTGTTGATATAATTTTTTGCTCTTCTCTTCAAGAGCACTTTTAATCTTATCCAGGAAAGGAGAAGATGCTGTTTGTTCTATTGTCTTTTGAGGTGGTGACGGATGTTCTCCTTTTTCTAATCCCATTAGAATTCTAAGTTCGGATGATTTGGGTTTTATTGTATTTTCATTAAATCGTGTGTAAAAAAATTTTTTCTTATCGCATGTAAATGCAATTTTGAAATCATGAGTATTTTCTATTTCTAAACCCATATCAGGGGAATTCTCTAATATTGCATATACTTTACTGTTTAAGGGTATGAGATGGAAATATTCATGGCCTTTGCACCACACAGAATGAAACTGTTCTACTCTTCCTTTTATATTTTCTACTGTTGCCTGAATAGTATTTTAATTTTGTGTATGTTCACAGGTAAAAGACAAAAAAGTGCCTGCATGTAAAAGACAAAAAAAATATAATGATAACATCATTTCACCTCCGATTTTATATTAGACCATTATATAAAACTATAAATTTATTGTACTGGGGTTCCACTTTCTATACATTTGTTGCATTTAAGATAGGCACATAAATCTGTTCAGTATGTCTAAAAGTTTTTTGTTTAATTTGTCTGTTGGGGAGTGGGAAGGGTTTTTGTGGTGTTAATATCTTGTTATGGGTAAATAGAATTGACAAAATAAGAAACAGGGACAAATGGATGTTTGTCCCTGTTCGTTAATAGTTTTTATTTTTGTGTAAATTTTAAAATGCTTCGGCAAATGCGTCTGATGGTTCTGGAGGTTCTTCTTCTATTTTAGGAACTTCACGCGCTTTGATGAATGGTCCTGTTACCATGTCTTTGTATCCCATACCGGGACCGACCATCGGGAAAACGAGAGCCTTTTTGTCCACGACGACCTCAAGGAAAGCAGGTCCATTATTAAATTTAACAAACTCTTCAAGTGTTTTATGTAATTCTTCACGATGGGTAACTCGCTTTGAGAACTTGAAACCGTCTGCTTCGGCAGATTTGACGAAATCCTTTTTATGAAGAGATTTGTCAGTACCTGAAAAGCGTCCTTCATAATATAGCGTTTGCCATTGGACGACCATACCATCGCCGTGATTGTTGAGTAATAATACTTTAACGGGTATGTTGTAATTTGTACAGGTTTCCATTTCACCGAAATTCATTCGCAAACTTCCATCTCCATCAATGTCAATGACAATTTTATTTGGTTTCGCTACTTGCGCACCTATGGCGGCAGGTAGTCCGAATCCCATAGTTCCCATACTCCCAGAGGTTATATAGGTTCGAGGATGTTTGATATGGAGATACTGTGCTGCAAACATTTGGTGTTGTCCAACGCCTGTGGTAAAAATGGCTTCTCCTTTTAGAATATCGTTGAGGGCTTCTATGACTTCTGGAGGTTGAATTTTCTGGGCATTGCGGTCATAGTTTAATGGATATTCTTTTTTCAATTGCTGTACATGTTTTAACCATGCGTCATGCTTCAAAGTTAAATGTTTCCCATATTGCATAAGCGATTTTAATGCTTTGCCTGCGTCACCTACATGGGACCAGACCACAGGTTTTACTTTACCTATTTCTGCGGCATCAATATCAATATGTAGAATTTTTGCGTTTGGAGCAAATTCGCTGGCTAATCCTGCTACACGGTCGTCAAATCGTGTTCCCACGGCGATGAGCAGGTCGCAATCCATAACCGCATAATTGGCATAGGCTGTTCCATGCATACCTAACATGTGCAGACAAAGGGGGTGATGAGTGTCCATAGCCCCAATACCCATCACTGTGGTTACGACCGGGATATGGAACATATTAACAAATTCTTGGAGTATATGTGACGAATTACTGGATATAATCCCACCACCGACATAAAGTAGAGGGCGTTTTGATGCTTTTAGTAAAGTAAAGAATTCCTTTGCCTCATCGGGGGTAATCTCATTGTCATTAATTTTTTGCATGCGACTTTGATACCCATGAAGAGGGAGTAAACCTTTTCCTTTAAAAACGCATTCATAATTCTGAACATCCTTTGGAACATCAATAACCACGGGACCGGGTCTGCCGGTTCGTGCAATGTAAAAGGCCGTTCTGACAGTTTCTTCTAATTCTTCCGGGTTTTCCACTAAAAATACATGTTTCGCACAGGAGGACATTAAATTGAATACAGGTGCTTCTTGAAAGGCATCTGTTCCGACTGCAGAACGAGCCACCTGCCCACTAATCATAACCAACGGTATAGAGTCAGCCATAGCATCTCGTATGGGTGTCGTAGCATTGGTGGCACCAGGACCGGAAGTAACTAACAAAACACCTACTTCACCGGAAGCCCGTGCATAACCGGAAGCCATAAAGCCAGCTCCTTGTTCATTTGCTGGCACAATTAACTGTATGGGATGTTCTTTATGAGAGCGATTCCAGCGAAAAACCGCATCATAAGTTGGTAATATTGCCCCACCGCTATAACCGAAAATGACCTTTACCCCTTCATCTGCAAGCACCTGTAGTATTATTTCGGCTCCCTTCATTTTTGTACCTGCTAATTCGTGTTTTTTTGTAACCATTGTAAAACTCCTTCTTTATACGGTTAATGATTTATAACAATTAAAAGTTAGTTTTTATTTAGGAACTGTGGATAATTTAAAGTCAAAGCGCCGCAGAACAGGAATGTCTGCGGCGCTGAAGTTTTCAATCTCCGCACTTTTGTGAGGTAATTTTATTCAGCAGGCGGAGGTTCTTCCGCTGGCGCCGCAGATTCCGGCGCCTCACCTACACCTACCTCTGGGTTCTCCTCTGAAACGGATTCTTTCTTTTCTTCTTCGGAGGGTTTCCCTTCTGTATGAATTAATTCTTCAGCTACTTCTTCGATAGATTTTCCTTGTTGAAGAAGTTCTGTTGGTAAAACATCTTTTAGCATAGAACCGACATCCACAGGCTCACCGGCGGTATGGGTTTGCATGATTTCCCCTTCGAGGTCTTTTTGATATTCTCGAATACTTAATCCGACCTTACGCTCTACCGGGCTTATGCTAATAATTTTAGCCATAACTTTCTGTCCAATATGGAGAAATTCTTCGGCACGGTGAACTTTTTCTAAGGACATTTCACTTAAATGAATAAGTCCTTCAATTCCATTTTCCAGTTTACCAAAGGCACCGAAACTGACTAATTTTGTTATTTCAACTTCAACATGTTTGCCTATGGGCATTTCTTCGACCAGTTCCTGCCATGGGTCAGGTTCTAATTGCTTTAAGCCGACACTAATTTTTTCCATTTCAGGGTCAATGCTCAATATTTTAACTTCTATTTCCTGGTCTTTGGTTAACACTTCTGCTGGATTGGTAATTTTCTTTGTCCATGAAATATCACCAACATGCAGAAGTCCATCAATACCTTCTTCAATTTCAATAAATGCACCGTAGTCCATTAAAGCACGAACACGACCTTTTACCACAGAACCTTCGGGATATTTCTCTGCCATAAGTTTCCACGGATTGGGTTGTGTTTGCTTTAATCCTAAGGATATCTTTTGCTCTTCGGGGTCTACATGAAGCACCATAACATGCACTTCATCTCCGATATTTAATATTTCAGACGGATGTCTGACCCTGCGTGTCCAGCTCATCTCGCTGATATGTATCATTCCTTCAAGTCCATCGTCCAGCTGAATGAATGCGCCATAATCTGCGAGACTTATTACAGTACCTGTAACGATAGAACCCACAGGATATTTTTCTTGTGCTGTTAACCAAGGATTGGGTGTTTTCTGTTTTAATCCGAGACTTACCCGATGTGTCTCGGGGTCATAAGTAAGGACCTTAACATCAATCTTTTGTCCAATCTTTAATATTTGATGTGAATTTTTGGGTCTTCCCCATGTCATATCGGAAACATGGAGTAGTCCGTCCAAACCGCCCAAATCAATGAAAGCGCCAAAGTCTGTAATATTCTTCACTTCACCTTGAACAATAGCACCTACCTTGATAGTTTCTAACAATTGTTTGCGTTCTTCTTCTCTGCGTTCTTCTAAAAGTTTCCGATGACTGACCACCACATTACGCCGTTTGGGATTAATACTGAGAATTCGTAATTCTAAGCGTTTTCCAACAAAATCATCGAGGTCAGCAATGGGTCTTGTGCTAACCTGACTTCCGGGCATAAAGGCATCAACACCAATGTCTACTTTTAATCCGCCTTTGACTTTTCGAATAACGGTTCCCTCAATCACACCCTCTTCTTCAAATACCTTCTGAACATATTCCCAATTCTTGATACGGTCTGCCTTAGTTTTTGATAACACAGGCATACCTTCTTCATTTTCCGGGACCTCGATGTAGAAGTCGAAAGAAGCTCCTTCTTTCAATTCGGAACGGTCGGGAAAGTCTGTTATTCTAACGACCCCCTCACTTTTGTAACCGATGTCTACCAGAATACGGTCATCCAATATGGATACTACCTGCCCTTTTACTACCTCACCTTCTTGAAACCGTAACATTCCTTCCTGGAGAAATTGGTCCACATCGGGCTCTGTCAAAAAAGAATTTAATTCTTCTTTTAATGATTGCGACAACGCCTGTGTTGCCATTTCATCCACTTTTGCGTTAAGTTCTGAATACTTATAACCCATAATTTAAAAAACTCCTTTCGGAAAAAAATATCCTGTTAAAAAACAGGTGATTTATTATACTATTTTTATATAATAAAACTCAAATATTGTAAACTATAGTTTGTTGTTTAAAATACAAGTTTTTTATCTCATTGTGGTTATGTGTATCCATGGAACTTCTTACTATGAAAAGTGTTATATTAATAAAGGAAACTTTTTATTAAAATTTTACATAAAAGGGAATGGAAATGAACAAGAACTTACTATTGAAAATCATCAATCCAATTTTACTGGTATTGCTTATTAGCCAGGCATGTTCGGGTTTTTTTCACCACTCGCTTTCTCACAAGATGTTTGAAATTATTCATGAGGGAGGAGGAATTGTTTTAGTGGTCATATCCTTTTTACATCTTGTCCTTAACTAGGGTTGGATTCGTGCTAACTTTTTGAAGGTAAGACAATAAGAATATTTTTCGCTAAATATTCTTACAGCACGCGTTCAAGGTAGATTTGGCGTAATAATTCGGCTTTTTGACGGACACCTTTTTGCAGGATTTCGTTAGCACGGGGGCAGTTTGGATTTTTACGCAGTGCTGTTTGTGCCGATTCAAGTTCTCGGTCAATTATGGATACAGACCGTAATTGGCGGGAGAAATAACCGGTATTGTTTCTAAATACAGGGGATAGGGCAGACCCTAATAATTCAATCTCATGCCATACATCTTTTTCCATGCTTTTTTCAACAGGAGTCTGCATTTTGGGAGATGCCATCTGAACAGTGATACTCATTTTTCCTGTTGTATTATCAAATAAGGTAGGATTGTAAGAAACCCCAAAAAGAATGTAAGCGGTCATTAACCAGATGGATACGCAAACTGTGACCAATACCCGTGAATGTTTTTTTACGGGTAATGTGTTTTGTTCCATTTTTTTCTTTTGTTCTCGAGCCCTTTTCAAAATTTCTAAGGCTAATTCTTTAGGCGGTTCAATTTTAGGTGCAGAATTTAGAAATCGTAATGATGAACAAATGGCTTCTACTTCTGCGGAACATTGAGGACATTGTGTTAAATGTCGGGCTATTCCTGAGAAAATAGGTCCCCTGCCATCTACTAAAGCCTCCGCATAAGTAATTAATTGTGTTCTTGTAGGATGTTTTAATAACATGGTAATCTTTATCTGTTTTTCTTTGTCACCAAACTATTTTGTTGACACTATGTATAATCCGAAACCTGCGCCCAAAGTTTCGCAAAAAACTACTGTTCGTTCAAATATTCACGAAAATGCTCTAAATAAGGTCTCAATGCTCTTTCTGCACGAAGGACCCGTGTTTTTGCTGTTCCTAATGGGACATCCAGAATATTTGCAATTTCCTCATAAGGCAATTCCAGGAAACGGCGTAGAACAAAGGCTTCTCTTTGCCGTTCCGGAATTTTTTTCAATGCTTTATTAATTGCCTCTGAAATTTCTGTGCATTTTGTATCTCGCCACACATCCAGATGTGGGTCTGCATGGTGTTCTACGGGATTCCATTCGTGGTCATCGTTAGAATTATCTGAAGAATGCCACCATTGGGAAAGGCTGAAAAATCGAGGTTTTCGGTTCTGTTTAGTCCATTCCTTTGAGACAATATTACTTGCAATGGTATATAAATAAGTGCTGAATTTTGCTGTTGGCTGGTATCGTTCTGCACTGGACACTATAGCCATGAAAACTTCCTGAGTGAGTTCCTCTGCAATGTGCCAGTTATGAACCATACGAAACATATAATTAAATATACTTCGTTCGTATCGGCGAACCAACTCCCCGAAAGCCTCTTCGTTCCCTTCGCCAAAAATAAGCATCAAATCCTCATCGCTCCACTCTGTTAGGGGGACAGTTTTCTCCCGTTGCCGAAGAGCCATTTTTTGCTCAGGCGTAACCATCTTAAAAGGAACTATATTTTCGTGATTGATGCTCATATCTCTTTATCTTTTTTGTTTTATTATATCACTCTACTAAAATTCATTTCTAACAAAATAAAAAAACATTTATAATTTATAATATTATAACGACAAAAAGAAGATATATATTTATTTAATGTATCAAGGTTGTAAATAGGTTTCATTATTTGTATAATAAAAAGTCTCACTATATTTTTTTACAATTTGTGCGGAAAATTATTACAGATTAAAGGAAGGTTTTTATTTATGTATATAGGAAGAATTGTTTCTGTGGCACAAACGGAAGATGGTAGACTTTGTGCCATGTATCGTGTATCCAGTCGCTCTTTTCCGAACCGTCAAGCGGTATTGAATAACAACAAAGTATCCATTATTCCAATGGCAGGGTATGAAACGGATATTCAGAAAAATCCCTATATTTCATACAATTGTCTGAGAAGTATTCTGGAAGGAGAAGTGGCTGTATTAAGTAATGGAAGTCACACAGACCCGATTGCCGAAAAGATTATTAATGGTATGCCTACCCGAGATGCTATTGCATTGACATTAATGGCACTGGATTTTGAAAAAGATGATTATGCAACGCCGCGTATTGTTGCAGTTGTTGATAAAGCTGAAGGTTCGGGCTGGTTAGGTGTGGTTCGTTCCGATGGGCTTGAGGTCCGACGCATGGATTTGAAACCGGGACGCTTCTTTTATGTGGCAACCTATGAGGAAAACTTTATTAGTTTTTGTCATAGTGGTGTTTTTCCTGCAATGTCGGCGGATGAAGCCTGTTCCTTTATTTTAGGAGGAGGAGTTTTTGCGGAACGAACACATCCTATTACTGCTGTTACTGCAATGGCGTCGGAGGAAGGTTTTGATATTGCTATCCAGAATAGTCCCGTTTTTGCAAAGTAAATGTAATATACATCTTTATTAAATGAAACCAGAGGGGTGTTTGTATGAAAGATTATAACGAGTATATCAGTCCATTTGTCGAACGATTTGCTACAAAAGAAATGATTGCTCTATGGAGTCCACAAAGGAAATTTTCCACATGGAGAAGGTGTTGGCTTGCTCTTGCAGAAGCAGAAAAAGAATTGGGACTGGATATTACAGATGAACAAATTGAAGAGTTAAAAAATCATCTTGATGATATTGATTTTGAACAGGCACGAAAATATGAAGAGAAAACAAGACATGATGTTATGGCTCATATCCTTGCCTATGGTGATGTAGCACCTAAGGCTAAACCAATTATTCATTTAGGGGCTACCAGTTGTTTCGTTACGGATAATACCGACCTTATACTGTGTCGTGAAGCCCTTATTTTAATTAGGAATAAAATCGTTGCGGTGTTAAAGAGATTAAGAGATTTTGCTATAAAATATAAAGACATGCCCGCTTTAGGTTTTACTCATTTTCAGCCGGCACAGTTAGTAACTGTGGGCAAACGGGCATGTCTCTGGGCTCAGGACCTTGTGCTTGATTTACAACAAATCGAACATTTCCTTTCCAGAATTAAATGTAGAGGGGTAAAAGGGGCAACAGGAACACAGGCGTCTTTTTTAGTTCTTTTTAATGGTGACCATGAAAAGGTAAAACAATTAGACAAACGGGTAGCAGAAAAATTAGGCTTTACCGAAACACTTCCCGTAACAGGTCAAACTTATACCCGAAAAATAGATACACAAATTCTACAGATTTTGGCAGGTATTGGGGAGTCCGTGCATAAATTTGGAACAGACCTGCGTTTGCTGCAAAATATGAAAGAAATGGAAGAACCTTTTGAACAATCGCAAGTAGGTAGCTCTGCTATGCCCTATAAACGCAATCCCATGCGAGCAGAACGAGCATGTTCTTTAGCACGATTTGTAATGGGTATCCCTATTTATAGCGAATTTACAACGGCTGTCCAATGGATGGAGCGAACCTTAGATGATTCCGCTATTCGGCGAATTATTATACCCGAATCTTTTATGGCAACAGATGGAATGCTGAATATTTATTTGAATATTATGGAAAATCCAGTTGTTTACCCGAAGGTAATTGAAAGGCATGTTCGCGAGGAATTGCCCTTTATGGCAACAGAAACGCTTCTGATGGCAGGTGTAAAAAAAGGTGGAGACCGTCAAAAACTCCATGAAATTATTCGTAAGCATGCACAAGCTGCTGGTGAATGGGTAAAAATGGAAGGAAAAGAAAATAACCTATTACAACAACTTGCCCGAGACCCAGAATTTCCTTTAAATGAAGAAGAAATCAATGCATGTCTTGATGAAAAAGATTTTGTGGGTAGAGCCCCTGAACAGGTAGTAGAATTTACAACTGAGGTAATAGAACCTATATTACAGAGGTATGCCTCTGCAATCGAAATTTCTTCCTCTATTTCTGTTTAAAGAAATAACATTTTATTATCATTTTCCACATTCGTTTTCCCCTCAATTTATAAGGTATTTGAATAGTTTTCCATAACTTATTCACATACTATTTCCACAACATAGTCAAAAAAGAGTTAAGACTTTATGTTATTATATATCAAAGACTTAAGATTATTTTTGAGAAATTATTGACAAAAATTCGTGTTTTTATTTCTTGACAAATAACCGATTTATACACAGCGTTAAAAAAACTTGTTTTTCGACATTTTAAATCCGATAAACCAAGAAAGGAAAAATTAGAGTAAGCCTACAAAGGAGGAAAGATATTTATAAAAAGAAGGAAAATTTAACAGGTTTTATGTAAATTATTGATAACAGATGTCATGAAAGAGATGTGTTTCTTTAGTCAAAAAACTGCGTATTTTTTTGTCAATTTTTTATACTCTTTTTGTAAAAAATAATCCTTCTTCATTGGATAGTTACTATCATTTATAGCTTTTAAAGATGCACATATAACAAATATTTACATTACGGTTTTTCGGGAAAATGTCTTATCAATCCCATAGGTTTCATTTTGTTCTGGAGTATAGATATAGATTGCAATAATTAGATGAGAAACTTAATTGTAACAATTTTCTTTTCATTGCATTGTATTTTCACAGTATTTTGAGGTGAAATTTCCAGTTTTTGAATAATAGTTTCCTCAAAGTTCACTTCATAGACCTCTTTTAACGGTTCGCCGAATTCCAGAACGGCTGCCGTCGGTTCATTAGAAGAATTGTATACACGCAATATATATCCCTGTCTATCTTCAGCGAGTTTAAGAGCAGAAAATATAATTGTATCGGGCTGAATTTTAATAAGAGATTTTGTTGGAGGTTGAGTTCCATTTGAAACACCGGACTGGACAGGTATAAGGGGAGAGTATATTCGTTCTGTTTCTTGAACAACATTTCCTTTCATTGTGCCTCCCGCATGAGGATATATCCAGAAATTAAATTCATGTTCTCCGGGGCATTGGGATAAGTTCATTTCGGGGTGTGTTTCCCATTGTTTGGATACGGTTGCCAGGTGGACTGTATAGGCTCTTAATAATGTAATAAACACGGTCCGTGTTAAATCACGAGATACTTCATATTCCTTTAAACCATCATTTATAATAGCCAATCCGCCCCATGTATCATCTAAATCTACAAATCGGTATTGGGGAAATGTAACGGATTTTGTATTTTTCCAGGGGTTATTGGGACCGGGAACGATTTCTCGTTCTACAATATCAAAAGCAGATTCAACACGAACAATGTCCGTATCCAGATTAGATGGGAATGCTATTCGCAAACGATGGTCACGGGCATTGTTTATAAGTTTTACCTTCAATTCTAATGAACGCGATTGATTTCGTAAAGTAATAAACATTTGAATGGGGATAGATACTTGTCGAATACTTCGTTTTGAATTATTTCCGACGCCATCCAGCCTGTCATTTAAATCTTCATTTGTAGAAACTAATTGACCGGGGATAATCATTTCGTATTCAATTTTATATGTGGCAGATAAAGGACCGTCTTCTAAAAGTGAGATTTTTTTGGGGAAAGGACGACTATCAATAACTTCATTATAGGCAGGAGGTATATGCATCCAAGCGTGTCCCGCTTCTCCATCATCCAAAAGATAACCTAATCCACAATATATTTTTTCAGAAGGTTTATGAAATACATCAAAAGTCCCGTCATCCCGAATAGCCACCCGCATATATTGATTTTCTAATACACGGTCACTCGTGATAAGTGTTCCTTGTAGGAAAGGTTTATGGTGTTTAATTCGGTAGGAGGTATATCCTAATGGAGGCACTTTCGTGGTAGTGAAAGATGTGTGGTATCTATGAACTTTCATAGAGTGTCGTGCATCTTCGGGCTGAGTTATGACTACATTGGCCCGTTCCTGTGAGTGTATTTGCAGAGGGACCTCTTCTCCTGTTTCTATATTTTCAAGACAAAACTCACCTGCGGGAATAGTATCTGGGAGGTCAACAACGGTAGAAATAGTTTCTTCTCTTTCCATTGGTAAAGGATTATATACTGTAATGAGAATGGCATTCTTATCCTCTTTGGAAAAGTCTATACTTTTTTGACAGAAGGCTAAGACACGCCGCAGAACACTTCGGGATATTTCTCGAACTTGCCGTAAGCGATGTAAGGTATCCTGTTCAATAATATCTACCCCCGAGCCGGATATTGTATCATGTGCATGACAACGCAAGAGTTCTTTCCATGCAAGGTCAATAAAATCCTTTGGGTATTCCATGCCCATACAAGCACTCAGCACGGACATGGGTTCGGCTAATCGTTGTAAATCGCGTTCAGAATAGGAATTCTCTCGTTTTATCCGCGTCCTGCTGGAAAGCACATCACTATAGAGATGATAAATTCGGGGCATGGGTTTTGGTGTTCGTCGTTCACCTTGTAATACAGGAAGTTTTATGTTTTCAACTTCCCTCAAAACCTCTTCGGCATAATCTTGGTAATTTGAGTGCTTAACGATATGTCCTTCAAGAACCTGTTGTGTTTCATGGACAAGACACACTTCCAGTTCATCGGGAACACTGCTATCGTGTCCCATCATAAAAGCAATATGCGGTGTAGTTGCCACTTCACATTCTGATTTGAATAACTTCTTTACCCGTTCCTTTAATTGTTTTTCATCAAAGTTTTTGGGAGGTTGTAAGAGTAGATAATGTTCAAACTGTGCTTTTTCATCAGCAAGACGGAACGGTGTTCCTCCCTTATTCCAGTTCCAGTTTCGTTCATCAGGTTCCATGCCGTATACAACAGGGCGATATACCTGATGGTAGAAATTATATCGTGCATGCCGACTCATTTGGCTTGCTAAAATTTTTGTGCCATCTGCACCTTCCCACCAGAATTCGTTAGGAACTTCATCATGGCTGACACCATGATAGAAAAGGGCAATATGAATTCCAAAGCCTTTGTATATTTGGGGTAGTTGTGAAATCTGACCATAAGAAAAAGGTGTGTGTCCAACTTTCATTACGCCGCCCATCTGTTTTGCAATAATATGTCCATAGAGCAAGTTCCGAATAATGGATTCACTTCCAACCTGAAAACATTCCGGACATGTGTACCACGGACCTATAAGTAAGCGTCTTTCCTCTACCTGCTTTTTTATTCGTTCACGGTCGTTGGGAAAAATTTCCAGATAATCCTCAACAGGTACTACTTGGCTATCCAGAACAAAAGAGTTATAATCTTTATTTTTTTCGAGGATATTCAATAGTCGCTGAAAAAAATCAATAAGTTGAATTCTTGTTTCTTGAAAGGAGTAAAGCCATTCACGGTCCCAATGTGTATTTGAAATAAAATAAACATATTTTTGCTCTTTATCTTTTCTCATAACGATTTTCCTTCTGTTATCTTTTTTATATATCTTTGTTTTCTAATTACCTGTTCCCGGTGTTGGGTCAAAGAGTTCCCGTTTATTTTTTACAGTTCGGAATTTCTCTGATTCAGGAGAAACGGGTTTATTATTTCGTATGACAGGCCAGATTTTGGAGTATTTTGCATTCAATGGTATGTATTCCTTCCATTCTTCCGGAACCTCGTCAATAGAATAGATAGCACGAACGGGGCATTCATCTACACAAACGGCGCAGTCAATACATTCCTGAGGGTCTATGACCAGCATATTGGCTCCCTC
>DAOSUS010000071.1 GCA_035378955.1 Candidatus Hydrogenedens sp.
AGATATTAAATAAGACCATACATCAAGATTTGTTTAAGGTTCTCCCTTTTTTGCGAGTATCTTTTGTGGATTTGTTATTTATAGACCCGCCCTATAATTTACATAAGGAGTTTAACTCGAATCATTTTAAGGAGATGTCCCCTGAAGAATATGAAGCATGGATGGATTCCTGGTTATGTCCATTAAGGAAGGTATTAAAACCTACTGCTTCTGTTTATATTTGTGGGGATTGGAAATCTTCTTCATCCATTTTTCGGGTGATGACAAAATATTTTAAGATTCGAAATCGAATTACATGGGAACGAGAGAAAGGTAGAGGATCTATCAGCAACTGGAAAAATTGTTCAGAAGATATATGGTTCGGGACGGTATCCAATAATTTTTATTTTAATAGTAAAGCGGTAATGCTGAAACGGAAAGTAATTGCTCCTTATCGGGATGATGATGGTAAACCCAAGGATTGGGGGATAGAGAACGATGGACAATATCGGCTTACATATCCTTCTAATTTATGGACGGATATAACTGTGCCGTTCTGGTCTATGCCTGAAAACACCGAACACCCTACGCAAAAGCCCGAGAAACTTCTCGCAAAAATTATCCTTGCCAGTTCCAGAGAAGGAGATGTTGTCTTTGACCCATTTGCAGGAGTTGGAACGACTTGTGTTGTAGCTAAAAAGTTAGACAGGCAGTATTGTGGAATAGAAATAGATGAAACTTATTGTTGTTTGGCGGAAAAGCGATTGGAATATGCCAATTCCGATAGAACAATTCAAGGCTATGTGGATGGCGTTTTTTGGGAACGGAATACGCTGAGGGACCAAAAAAAGATATGAATTAAAACATAGTATAAATGTGTTAAAATAAATAAAGTAGAACTCAATTATTTTAAGAAAGGAGAATGTCTATGAGTAATCCCGAAAGTGCAAAACAAGGAATTCCGTTATTAGGGGATGAATTCCCTACTATGAATGTAATGACAACGCATGGAAAGATGGAACTGCCCAAGGCGTTTACAGGCAAATGGTTTGTTCTGTTCAGTCATCCAGCAGATTTTACACCTGTATGCACCACAGAATTTGTTGCCTTTCAGAAGCGATATGATAAGTTTAAGACATTAAATTGTGAGTTAATAGGTCTAAGTATGGACCAGGTATTCTCGCATATAAAGTGGGAAGAATGGATAAGGGAAAAGTTAGGTATTGACATTCAATTCCCTATTATTGCGGATAATGGAGCCATTGCAAATATCCTTGGCTTGGTTCATCCAGGAAAAGGCACAAATACAGTTCGAGCAGTATTTGTTGTGGACGATAAAGCAAAGATACGGCTGATTATTTATTATCCGCAGGAGGTAGGAAGAAATATAGATGAAATAGTTCGGATTGTAAATGCCTTACAGATTGCTGACAAGTATAAGGTTGCCATGCCAGAAAACTGGCCTAATAACGAATTAATCAGTGATAGGGTGATTATCCCACCACCAACCGATGTAAATACTGCAAAAGAACGATTAGCCAAAGCAAAAGAAGGCAGATATGAATGTTTTGATTGGTGGTTTTCCCATAAGAAATTAGACAAATAGAGATTATCATGCAAAATAAATTGGACGGGTCAGACAAATTAAAAAGGTCTGATGATACGGACATGTTGGATAGTTAAATTACAATATTATTTCTCATAATAGAAAAGTTTTACGCCGCGAGATTCAACGCGGTGTAAGAAGTCGTCTACATTATCAATAGCGGATTCAGCGGAATGGACACCGGGTTTATGCAGTTCACCACGGGCAATCATAAGGGTACCTTCAACTGCAGGAATGCTTGTTATATCAGCGATATGCCCCACTCCTGAATAGTAGTGATGTGCGGACTTTCCCTCTTTTTCGCCGTAAACATCAATACGGAATACAGACTGGTCTATTCCTCCTTTGGAAAAAATACCCGCGTTAACCAGGGGTAATAAAATCTTGGTTAGAAATTCTCGTTTCTCAGGAGTGTTGGTTAAGCCTAATCTACCAAGTATTGTTGCTAATCGGGCTATATAAGGCGGGTGAATGCCCCCGTGAAGGGATACATATTTCAAACCGGGTAGACTACGCGGGACGGACACCGATTCTGCATGACCTGTGATATAAACAGGTAATTTGCCCATAGGTTCGGGAAACTCTACAATTTTCCGTTCAGTTCCTGTTTTAATTCGCACTTCTTTGCCGTCTCTCCATTGTAAGGTATATCCGCTAAATATATGCAATACATGCTTTACATTTGCAGGTCCTATATCCTCATCCGAACCACCTGCCCAATTGATTTCAATGCGTTCGGGTTTATCCATAGAAAGATAGCCCTTTTTGGCTAAAAGATTGGTTATTCCCGGGGAATTGCCTAATCCAGCAATAACGGTGATTTCTTTTTCCTTTGCAATATCATTTAAAGTTATCGCAGAAAGGTAAGCATCGTAATCGTCGCAGATACTAACATAAGGGACATTAGCATCAAGACACGCTTCGATAATACTTTTTTCAAATAGGTAAAAAGGACCAATAAATCCCAATGCAACACTATGTCCTTTTACTGCATCTACAATAGAGGATTTGTCTTTTGCGTTAACGAATTTTGCTGAGAATTTATGACCGAGATTTTCCGCAATCTGTTTTGCTTTTTCTATATTAATGTCTGCAATGGTAACAGAAGTGACTTCTACTTCTTTTGCAAGAAGTTCGAGGGCTACTTTTGCCATGTCCCCACATCCACCTAAAACGCATATTTTCATAGAGGTCTCCTTTCCTTTGTTTTATTAATGATATATAATTTGATTGAGTGAATGCATCGTTTTTTAGGGAATAGGCGATTGAAATGATATGGGCTTATTTCAAAGTGAGAAATTCAATTTGATAAAATATGTTATATTAAAGTATAATTTTATCAAAAGTTGAGGCAAATAAAACCGTAAATTAAGGAGAACAACGATAGTAAAACCGTCTGAAGATACGGTGCGAGTAAATGAAGAAATCAGGGCTCCGCAGGTACGAGTGATTGATGATAAAGGGGTTCAGTTAGGTATCATGAGCAAAAGAGACGCTCTGAGGGAAGCCGAAGCACGCGAACTGGACCTCGTAGAGGTAGCACCGAATGCAACACCGCCGGTATGTAGAATAATGGATTTCGGAAAATACCGTTATGAACAGAAAAGAAGAGCCCGTGAAGCGAAAAAGAAACAGCATGTAATTGTGCTGAAGGAAATAAAACTAAGACCAAAAATAGATAAACACGATTTTGAGTATAAACTGAAACATATACGAGAGTTCCTTGAAGAAGGTAATAAAGTAAAGGTCTCTGTAGTATTTCGAGGACGGGAATATGAACATCCCGAGTTTGCGTATGAAGTGTTAAAAAATATTATTGAATCTACAAGGGACCTTTGCTCAGAAACATATTCGCTTGACCAATGTCGTCCTGAGGATAAAGCGTTAACTATTACACTTAGTCCGGGCAAATCGAGCTAAACGACGACAAGTCTAAAAGGAACTTTCTTACCCAGAAATGTATTAACTAAATATATTTTAAATAAAAAGGAGTAAATTCATGGTAAAGTTAAAGACGAATCGTAGTGCGTCAAAAAGGTTTAAGGTTACTAAAAACGGGAAGGTTTTAAGAAAAAAAGCCTATAATAGACATTTAAAAACAACCAAATCGGCTAAGAAAAAGAGACACCTAAGGAAAACTACGCTGGTCTCATCTGTAGAAGCAAAAAATGTAAAAGCAATGCTCCCTTACGCATAAAATAGGAATTTTTTTTGTTTTAATTAATAAATTCGTGTTCATGTATCCGGAAAATGCCTCCGGAACATAAACAAAACCCTTTACAAAATAGGAGAAAGAGCAATGCCACGAGCAACAAACAATCCTGCTTCCCGTGACCGTAGACGTAAAGTATTAAAGCAAGCAGAAGGATACCGTGGAAGCCATCATCGCCTTTTCAAGACAGCCAAACAAGCGGTTGACCATGCGGGTAAGTATGCGTATCGTGACCGCAAAGCCAAGAAAAGAGAAATCCGTGCTTTGTGGATAGCACGAATTAATGCGGCAGCACGTAATTACGGTATGAGTTACAATCGGCTTGTATTTGGTTTGCATAAGGCAGGAATGAATGTAGACCGTAAAATGCTGGCAGACCTTGCTGTAAAAGATGAGGAAGCCTTTGCCAAATTGATTGAGATAGCAAAATCTGCTATCGCAGGCGAACCTATTCCAAAAGATGACGAAGTTTCTGAGCCGCTGGATAGTTCGGAAGCAGATACTTCATCTTAAAAACAGGCAAATCTTAAATGCGTATTGTGCCTGCTATTGATATTCGAGGTGGAAAGTGTGTCAATTTGGTTCAAGGGGATTATGAGAAGGAAACAATTTTTTCTGATGACCCCCTCGAACAAGCAAAAATCTGGTGGAATGAACTTCAAGAAGGAATTATTCACATTGTTGATTTGGATGGCGCTAAATCGGGGAAATGTGAAATATTGCCGTTCCTTGAAGAATTAGGAAAAATGGGTATTCCTTATGAAGTAGGTGGAGGTATTCGCACAGTAGATACAATAGAAAAAATTATTTTTGCGGGTGCTTCACGAGTGATAATTGGAACGGGAATGATTAAAAATCCTGATTTACTACAAACAGCCACTTCAAGGTGGAAAGATAAAATTGTTGTAGCCATTGATGCCAAAAATGGGAAGATTGCCCTTGAAGGTTGGACACAAGAAACAGACTTTTCCGCACTTGAAATCGCACAAAAGGCACAAGAATTAGGGGCTATCCGTATCATATATACAGATATTCTTTCGGATGGCATGATGAAAGGACCTAATTTTGCAGCAACACAACAGATAGCACAATCGGTCCATATTCCTGTTACTATGTCAGGAGGGGTTTCCTCTCTGGAAGATTTACTTAAAGCAAAATTATTACAGTCCTTTGGGGTAGATGAGATTATCGTTGGTAGAGCGTTATACTTAAAGAAGTTCTCAATAACAGAAGCAAAAAAAATATTCGCTTCCTAATAATTGGAGAAACAAATAATGGAATTACATTTCGGGAAAGTTGCCATTATTGGTGTAGGGCTTTTGGGTGCTTCGTTAGGTATGGCAATTCGTAATAAAAAAATAGCCGACGAAGTAATGGGTATAGGAAGGAATATGTCCACTTTAGAAAAAGCGTTGCAAAAAGGAGCCATTGATAGTTTTTCTACGGAATTGTTTCCTTCAGTTTATAATGCAGATTTTATTATCTTATGCACCCCTGTCCAGTCAGCCATAACTATTCTCCAATCCATTGCCCCAAATATTTCTCCTGAGAAAACAATCATTACAGATATCTGCAGCACGAAAGTAGAAATATGCAAAAAGGCACAGTCCCTTTGGCAAAAGGACAGTCCATTTATCGGAAGTCATCCCCTCGCAGGTTCCGAAAAATTTGGACCAGAACATGCAAAAATAGATTTTTATGAAAATACTATTTGCCTTTTAGAAAAAGGGATAAATACTCGAGCGGAAGTTAAAAAGACAGTGTGGAATTTTTGGACTCTTTTAGGGACGAAGGTTATCGAAGTAGATATGGTGGAACATGACTTTTTTATGGCATATACAAGTCATCTTCCACATATTATTGCTTCGGCTCTTGCTCAGGTTACTGGCGAAACGAAGGCTCCCAATTATTTTATCGGTGGTGGTTTTCGCGATACAACGCGAATAGCGGAAAGCCGACCCGAGATATGGAAGGATATTATTTTAACCAATCAAAAAAATATCCTTTCAGGGATTGAAGATATTCAGAAAAAATTAGATGAATTCAAATTGTCTCTTCAAAAAAATGATGCTAATCAAATGATGGATTTCTTTAAACACGGAAGTGAATCTCGACAACGGTTATTCAACAAATGACGGCACATTTTATTACATTTGAAGGTATTGAAGGTTGTGGTAAGACGACGCAAGCAAAGAGAGCAGAAGAATATCTAAAATCGTTGGGATATCCTGTTTTAAGAACTTATGAACCGGGAGCAACACGAGTCGGCGAGTATATTCGGCGTATTCTCCTCGAAAAGAATAATAATCCTATTCCTCTACATCCTATTACAGAACTGTTATTATTTTCTGCAGATAGAACCCAACATCTGCGTGAAGTTATTCTCCCCGCTTTAGAACAGGGAATTACCGTATTATGTGATAGATATATTGATTCCACGACGGCTTATCAAGGTGGAGGACGGGGAATTAATTTGGAACTTATATATCAAATACACAAAATCGCTACATTAGGAATTTATCCGACGAGAACTTATTTGTTTGATTTACCCGTGGAGATAGGACTGCAACGAATAAGTAAACGCGGAAACACCTTAGACCGTTTGGAAACAGAAAATATAGAATTTCACCAAAGAATACGCGATTGTTTCCTTCGGATTGCACACGAAAATCCTCAACGGTTTATGATAATTGATGCTAATCAATCTGAAGAGGCAATTGCTTTAATCATACAAAATGATTTAAGGGAACTATGTCAGAAATAGTAAGTAATTATACCGATACACTACCACCTGTTTTTCAAAGAATACAAGACCAACATACTGCTGTTCGTGTTTTAATCAATTCTATGAAAAACAATCGGATTTCCCATGCGTATCTTTTCTGGGGACCCGATGGTGTCGGAAAGAAATTTACGGCAAAGTCATTTGCTCAGTCGGTTTTATGTCAAAACACAGAAACAAAAGGTTGTGGAGTCTGTTCTATCTGTTCCCGTATTGAGAGAGATATTCATCCAGATGTGATGATAATCCGACCTATGGGCAAAACAAGACTTATCGGTGTAGATACAATAGAAGAAATTAATAAAACAGCACAATACAGACCCTATGAGAGCAACCGACGATTTATTATATTTGAAGATGCTGAAAGAATAGGTGTACCGGCTCAAAATCATTTTTTAAAGACGCTCGAAGAGCCTGTTTCCGAGACCACTTTCATTCTACTTAGTTCTAATCCAGGTTTAATACTACCGACTATCCGCTCTCGTTGTCAGCCCATACGGTTTCAACGGCTACGATTGGAAACTGTTACAAAAATTATCCATCAAATCAAAGAAATTCCAGAAGAAACCGCTTCTCTTGTTGCTATGCTATCACAGGGACAAATATCCAAAAGTATAGAAATACTGGATTCCGATAAAAGAACATTGATTATGGAATTATTCCGACAATTGGCACAAGGTCGAGACCCTTTACTACTTACTGCAGAATTTGAACAATTTCTTACAGCGGTTCGTAAAAAGATTGAAAAGGAAGTAAACAAGTTGGAAAATATAGGTAAGAAAGAATTAACTCCTGCGGAACAAAATGCAATGCAGCAGTTAATAAATGCTGAAATAGAGGCACAGGTTGCTAATGAATTGGAATCCTGTTTGTATCTGATAACCTGTTTCTTGCGGGATGTGCTGGTTTACTTTAACACACAGAATTCTGGTATGCTATACTTCCCAGAAATGATTTCTGAATTTCCTTCATGGAATTATCAACAAGCAGAGGCAGGACTAAACTTCGTGGAAAAAGTTCGTTCTTATTTATTACGGAATATAAGTCGTGAGAAAGTTATCCGAGATTTGTTTTTTGCTTTATCACCTAAAATATAAAGAGGTAGTTCTATATGCAAAATATAGCCAGAATACGCATGAGAAAACCAAGACGAGTATTACAGGCTCTTTGCTCTGACCAGATTATTATCAAAAGAGATGACCCCTGTATCGTGCAAACTGACCGTGGTCAGGAATGGGGTATCTGTGTGTTACCACCGGAACCCTGCTCGTCAGAAATAGAACGCCATAGTGCTTTTAAGGTGATTCGTCGAGCCCATAATAATGACCATAAAACTTTAAAGGATATTGAGCAAGAAGAGAAAAAAGCGTTGGTAACCTGTCAAAAATATGTTACCAAGCACAATTTGCCCATGCGTTTGGTTGAATCGGAATATACTTTTGATAGGCATCGCCTTACTTTTTATTTTACGGCAGACCGTAGAGTTGACTTTCGTGAACTGGTAAAAGATTTAGCACAGGAATTTCACACTCGAATAGAATTGCGACATATACAAATTCGGGACCAATCCAAATTAATCGGAGGGATTGGAAATTGCGGATTACATCTTTGCTGTGCACGCTGGATTGAGCAATTTATGCCTATTTCTATGCGAATGGCAAAGAGACAGAATTTATCCTTAAATCCATCAAAAATCAGCGGGCAATGCGGTCGACTCCTATGTTGCCTATCTTATGAGAATGAAATGTATCCTCCTTTGAAATACTACCAGGATGATGAGGAAGGTATAGAGGAAGAATTAGACCAGGAAGAAATAAAATTGTTAAAACAACTTGAGGACGAACCCTTCGACTCCAATAATAAAAACACAAAATAGATATTTTTTTACTTCTCATGCCAAATAAGGAAGACATACAAATAAAACCTATAGATAGCCATTGTCATTTGTTTGATGAAAAGTTTAAAGAGGATAGAATCGAACTAATAAATACCTCTTTTCAAAAATTAGACGGACTGGTCATTATTATTGAGGAACCTTTTAATATTTCTCCATTGTCTTTGATAAAACATCCTAAAATAAGATATGCAGTGGGCTACCATCCCTATTATTCAGAGAAAGTTGTTGCGGGAAATTGGGATACATTAAGTTTATTCCTGAACACTGGATATGTAAGTGCTATCGGCGAAATTGGTCTGGATTATTATCATTGTAAAGTGACGAAGGATATTCAAAGGAAAGTGTTCATACAACAAATTGAATTTGCACAACAACATAACCTTCCAATAGTAATACACTGCCGAAATGCAGAAAAAGATACTTATGAAATCCTTCGTGATTATCATAAAAATGTTCCATCCGTGGTATTGCATTGCTATGGAGGAGATATAGATATGGTGGAACAATTTCTGGGAATGAATTGTTACATATCCTTTGCAGGAAATATAACATATCCCAAAGCCATTGAATTACAGAAAAGTGCAGAACGAGTTCCATTAGATTATTTGCTTATTGAAACAGATGCACCTTATCTGGCACCGCAACCTGTTCGTGGAAAAAGATGTGTTCCAGAATATGTGCTTTATACAGCAGAAAAAATTGCAGAAATCAAAAAAATGGATGTAAATGATATAATCCATTTCACAAACCAAAACACGAAGAAAATATTTTCACTAATATAATTGTTTTCGTTTACACAGATAATTGAAATAATATCTGCGAATACTTTGTTCAAAAAGAAAAAAAGAGAAAACGCTATGGAATGCAAAAATTCAGTTTTACGCTGGGGTATTGCCTCTCTTTACGATATACTGCAACGATTTTACAGTTCAATTCCCTATAATTATTTTAAAAGCGGTTATTCTTTTCCGGCGTGGCATTACTATATAGAACTAACAAGACGGTGTAATCTTCGTTGTAAAATGTGCCAGTATATTGACTGGCTGGAGAATGTTCCTATTAAACAACAAATGGAAGGGGAACTATCTACGGATGAATGGAAAAATGTAATTTCACAGATACATTCCTGGAGTTTGATTACATTTACCGGGGGAGAGCCTTTTGTTCGCAAGGACTTTATGGAATTGTTCTCTTATGCGAGTAGAAGAGCAAGAACGCATTTTATTTCGAATGGGACAATGATTACAGAGGATAGGGCAGAAGAACTGGTCAAATTAGCCCCAAAGAGGTTAGGAGGTAAAGGACTTAATTTTGCAGGAACTTCTATCGAAGCCCCTGGTGAGAAACATGATAATATCCGCAAGATGAAAGGGGCTTTTGAACGAACTACCACAGGAATTAGGTTTCTACGGGAATATCGAGATAAAGCGAAAAAACAGTGTCCATTGATACATATAACTACGGTTATACAACAGGACAATGTGGAAATATTACCTCAAATGCCTGCTTTAATAAAAGAATTGGGAGCCGATGTCCTGAATTTGGTAACAGAAAGCCGTTCCCTCGACCTGCCCGGTTTGGGGGATGTAGACCCTTCTGTATATAAGGCGGAGCATATTCAGTATCCTAAAATAGATAGAGATAAGTTAACAAAATCGTTAACAGAGACCCTTGCAGAAGCAACAAAATTGGGAATACAATTACGCCTTCCTCGAATGCCCATTTCTTCTATTATTGACTACTATACAACGGGAATTGATTTGAATGATTTTGAATGCAGAAACGCATGGAACACATTATTTATAGGACGAACAGGTGATGTGTATCCTTGCTGGATACGAAAAATTGGGAATATTAAAAATGCATCGCTAAAAGAATTATGGAACAATCCGATTATGCGTCAATTCCGACAGGCATGTAAAAATCATCTTTGGGCGACCTGCCCGGGTTGTTGTTTTATTGAACATAAAACGAACAAAAAGCCTATTAATCCATTGGCGTCTTTTTAAGAAAGGTATCTACTTTTTCTTTAAGATGTATACAGGACCCACATCAGGATTTAATCGTTCTTTGGGAGGATAATCCTCTTCATCGGTTTCAGTTACAGAAAGATAAAGTGTTTTACCGAACATAGGAAGGTTAAAACGGTAGATACCTTTGCGTATTTTGGCTGTGTCATTTATCAAATTAATTGTAAAGAAAATCTGATTGGGAAATTTCTCAATATATGTTACATACGACCCCTGGAGATTTATACTGATAGCACCTACATTTTGTGATATTTTCAAAGAACCATTGTTAAATTCAAATGTAACGAGAGTATTTTCTATCTCTTTACCATTTTCCCATTGGGCCCCTTCCCAAACACCATTCAAGCGACTATCCGGATTACAACCGGAAAGATACATAAGTCCGAAAATCAATACAGTTAAGAAGAAAATTTTTTTCATAACTTAACCCTTTCTGTTTATTAAATGTAGATATGTTTTATTATACAAAATATTATTTTAGTTGTTACATTTTTATTTAAAAGAACAAAAAGGCATTTTCATAAAATCATTATATTATATATCTCCCATTTAAAAAAACAGAGGAAAATCCCTACGGATTTTCCTCTGTTTTTCTTATGAATAGTGAGTATAGTTTAGTTCGTAGGTATAACTACATAATATTCAGAGCCTTTTTCGTTTTTCAATTTTAGCAGGACACTATCTTTGCCCTTATTTTCCTTTAATGCATTCTCAAATTCATTTACATTTTTCACAGGGATGCGATTAACCTCTTTAATGAGTGTGCCTTCTTTAACACCGCGTAATTGTGCCGGGGAACCCGGTTCTACTTCAGTTACTAATACACCTTCTCCTTCTTCGTAACCAAATTGTTTTGCAAGGTCAGCGGTCAGGTTCTGAACAGAAATTCCTAATTCAACTTTTTTTCCTTCTTCCGTTGTTACGGTTACACTGCCTTCATTCGGTTTTTTCCCTACATCAACTTGAATTTCCTTTCTTTCTCCGTTTCGAATAAGAACTAATTTAGCACGGGAACCTGGTTTTGTTGATGCGACACGATTCCGTAATGATGGGGCATCTGTTACGGGGAAACCGTTAAATTCGATAATAACATCATCTTTAAGAATACCTGCTTTTTCTGCGGGAGAATCTTTTTGCACTTCGGTTACAAGAGCGCCTTGTGTCTCTTTGATACCAAGCCATTCGCCTAATTTCGGGTCGAGATTTTGTATTCCGACACCCAAAAATCCGCGTTCTACGCCACCTGTATCCCGCAATTGGTTAACTACATACTTCACCATATTTATAGGGATAGCAAAACCAACACCCATGTAACCCGGTGACATACGGTTTGTAGAGAATATGGCTGTATTCATGCCAATGACTTCGCCCTCCAAATTAATTAAAGGTCCACCCGAGTTACCGGGATTAATTGCTGCGTCCGTTTGAATAAAATCAGCATAGTCCACAATATTCAAATCTCCTCTTCCTTTGGCACTGATAATACCTGCTGTTACAGTATGTTCTAATCCAAAGGGATTGCCTATGGCTACGACCCATTCGCCTACTTTAATATTATCAGAATTTCCTAAAGGTAATGGCTTTAACCCGTTAGTGTCAATTTTAATTAAGGCGACATCGGTTTCTGGGTCAGAACCTATCTTTTTAGCAGTAAACTCTTTACCATTACTTAATTTAACATTTACTTTATCTGCTTTTTCGACAACATGATTATTGGTGACAATGTATCCATCTTCGGAAATGATAAAACCCGAGCCTGCACCAATAGGAACATTTCGTTTCTTTTCCGTATCAGGTTTTTGAGGTTGTCTTCTCTTCGGTTGTTGCCACATATCTTCATCATCGAAGAAACGGAAAAAGAAATCGAATGGGGAGTCGAAAGGTGATTGAAATGGACTCATAGCAGAGACTTCCTTCTCAATAGAAATAGAAACTACACCATCGGAAGTTTTTTCTGCGATCTGAGCAAATGCTTCACCTAAACTCTTTGCCGCTTCTATTCCTGAAGCAGTATTACTCTGAGCAGATGCTTTAGGAAGTTTAAGAAAACTTTCTTGGTCAGAGTAAGTTTCTCCATAATAATAGCCAAATATAAATGCGGTACATATCATTATTGAGGTTAAAAAGACCATTTTACGCGATTTAGTAAACATATTCCATTCTCCTTTTTTACTTGTTGGAATTTTGAAATCATTTACTAAAACGCAGGAGAATAAAATAGAGTTAACTAAAAAATTTTAATGATTTTCAGTTATCCGTAAATAATGCCTAATGGTGGATACTCCTTCCATCTCCCTCGGGTAAAGTCTGGGAAGTCTTGAGGTGCTCCACGCTGGGCTACAGACCGTTCACTTAATTCTGAAACCGCACTCCATGATGCCGCATCATAAACATTCAAATCTGTGGGTAATCCCTTCCTTAAACACTCAATTAAACGGTAATCCTCAATAAAATCCATACCACCATGCCCAGCACCTTTTGCAGAATCCTGCATGGCTTTCCATAAAGGATGTTCCCATTGATCTGCATATTTTTCTAATGGTTCAAATTCCTCTTTTCCCGAGAGGCCTTCAATAAAAATACGCGGTGGATAATCCATAATGATACCTTTTGTCCCCTGCACCATATTAATCCGACTATAAGGACGCGGTAAATTTGTATCATGCACAATATATATTGTGCAACCATTGTAGGTTTTTATAATACTTAAGTTAACATCCCCTAAAACATACTTTTCATTTCTGCGTGGGTCATCTTCGGGTAGAGTTTTTTGATACTCTTGGAGACCTCGCGACTTGCTACTTACTGAAACCAAATACTCAAATTGGTCACCGCGATTAATGTTCATATATTGGGCTACAGGTCCCAAACCATGGGTAGGATACAAATTCCCATCCCGTTTCATCGAATGGGCACGACGCCATAATCCTTCACCTTCCTTGCTAAACTTTACTCCTCTTAAATCATGACAATAACCACACTCCCCATGAATTATCTCGCCCAATAAACCCTTGCGAACTATATGGAGCATCATTAATTCCGTGCGGTTATAACAACAGTTTTCCATCATAACACAGTGTTTTTTATACTTCTCTGCGGTTTCGACCAACTGCCAGCATTCCTCCAATGTAACGGCTGCAGGAACCTCAGTTGCTGCATGCTTACCATTTTCCATTGCAGAGACACAAACTGGAACATGCCATTCCCATGGAGTTGCAGTGTAAACCAAATCTAATTCTTCTGTTTCACACATCCGTTTAAAGTCCCATTCCCCATTCGAATATCCTTTTGGCTCTGGCTGTCCTGCCTCAACCGCCATTTTCTTAACGCGCTCTACTTTTTCAGGAACGATATCGCAAACTGCTTTTAACTGCACACCTTCTATCTTAAGTAAATTCCTCACATGATTTGTGCCCATACCTCCTACACCAACAAATCCTACTCGAACTGTTTCCATCGGAGAAGCAGAGAAAAATTCTGCCGGTGCCGGCTGATTTCGAATGTTAGAAGGACTCTCACTTTGCCCTACGGAATTCTTTACAGCAGTCATCATCAATCCCGCAACACCCGACAATGACAAAAACGACCTACGAGAAAAAGTATAATTCGCTTTTTCCCTGTTCAAATTTTTACTACGCATAAAAATTCCCTTTCTTTAGTTTTAAAATTCACAAATAAATATTACAATATATTATCACAGAATAAACTTGAGTTAAACAATTAATATATTTATACTCATCTATAAAACCCAAACAAAAAAGGAGCATAAAATGGAAACATTACTTTTTATCCCCCTCGGAACAAGGGAAATTACATTAACAGGCTTGGAAGATATAAAAAAGAAAATCACCGACAAGACTTGGAAGGAATTAACAGAAGAAATTAAATATCCAGAGAACGATAAAAACTTCAGAAATTTAAATGTTCGTAAATTTGGACATTGGCTTACACAAAATTTCGAAGTTATAAAAGATAACATAGATATTCAAATTATCGAACCATTTTTAAAGTGGTTGAAAGAACAAAACAAAAATATAAGTAAAATATATCTTATTGCTACAAATCAGAAAGAAGAAAAAGACCCGGAACATATAAAAAGAGATACCTATACAATAGCAAAGTTTTTAAAAGACACATTTTTCCCTTTCTATTTTCAAAACAAAAAATATAACTACTTACCAGAAGTAGAAGTAGAAGTAGAAATAATCGAACTAAACGATAAACCCAATGATTATGATTTGATGATTAGAGAAATTGATGAAAACCTGAAAGGGAAAATACTTAAAAATATTGACAATAACCAATATGTAGTGTATGCAGAAATTACAGGGGGAACTCCACAAATAAACACAGCCCTTATGTTAAATTGCATAAAATATTTCAGAAAAAAGGTCAAATTTATATATAAATCTGAAAGTACAACTGAAATCAAAAGTTTAGAAATAGGAAAATATATATTAAAGAACTATGAGCATGAAGCCCTTCAAAGACTTGTCGAAAGATATGATTTTGATGCAATAAGTAAAAATGAAAATTATCCACAAATTATAAGAAAACTTGCCGAATGTGCTTGCTATCGAATGAACTTTGATTATGAAGGATATTTACAAGAAATAGATGGAATAGAAAAATTTCTTCCAAATGAAATAAAAAAATCTTATGAAAATAAAATTATTGAATTAAAAAAGACTGTGCAGGAATTTTATAAAACTATAGATCCAAATAAAATTTTAAACGAACTTTTCTGGAACGCTTACATAATGTGGGAAAGGGACGAATGTGCTAACTTTCTTGGAAGAGTATGGAGAATATTAGAAGTAGTTAATCAATATTCAATAAGAAGATATATAGATTGTAAGTGGAGAGATATTTATGAGAATAATTTCGCAAAACAATTTCAATCATGGGTACAAAAAAATCTTAAATTTATTAAACATATGGAAGAAATAGGATTAAATATATATACTTACAATAGAAAAAACCTTAAAGAAGCAGTTGTATTTCTTGCAAATGAAAAAAAAGACGACAAGTTAAAAAAAGTATCCGAAATAAATGAACGATTAGATGAACTTTCAAATTTAAGAAACTCCTCTATTATTGCACATGGTTTTGAAGGTATATCTAAAAAGAAAATTCAGGAGATTATAAGCGAATACGATGAAAATGTGATAGATTTACTAAAAAAACTATTAGAAGCAGCTGAAATACATATAAAAGGAACAAATCCCTTTGATATTTTTAAAGAAATCATTATTTCTATCAATGAATTTGAATTAAATAGGACATTGAATATTTGATGAAACTCAATTTCTAATACAGAGAATTATTTTTGACTAAAAGACTTATTATTAGTTCCCGAGTATAGAGATTTAATAAAATTAGATACATTGATATATAAATTAAAAAAATTTGTACTATTCCAGATGTTTCTTTTTAGAACATTATCGTTAGTATGCTTGATAAAATTAAAAATGACTTGTGCAATAATCTAAAGCATTGTTTATCTTCGCTATACTCTTATACATAGTATACTTATTTATCCGTTTGTAAAGATTCTAAATATTAATGTAAACTAATAAAAATTAAACTTTGTGTAAGTAGTCCATTTT
>DAOSUS010000072.1 GCA_035378955.1 Candidatus Hydrogenedens sp.
AATGTAGATGAAGCGTCCCCGCTTCGGGTAGTTTTGCGTCCCTCATTCCTGCATTTATGGCGGTCTTGCCAGACGGGCGGTCTTGCCAGACGGTCGGCCTTGCCAGGGGGGCAGGTTTATGGGACGAATGGGACAAAGGGGACACATAGGACACATGGGACGAATGGGACAAATGGGACGCATAGGACGAACGGGACAAAAGAGGCGGATGGGACACATGAGACAAATGAGACAAAAGGGACACATGGGACGAATGAGACAAATGGGATGCATAGGACGCATGGGACAAAGGGATGTATGGGACACATGAGACGCACGGGACAAAAGAGGCGGATGGGACACATGAGACGAACGGGACAAAAGGGGCGGATGGGACGAATGAGACGCATGAGACGCACGGAACAAAGGGGACAAAGGGGGACAAATGGAACGAATGTGGTGAATGTGGCGGAGGCAATGAATAAGACAGATAAGGATGAAAAAAGTTTGTTATATATTTGATGAAGGAAGAAACGAAGAAAAGAGGCGGAAGACAGATAAGGATGAAAAAAGTTTGTTATATATTTGAGTGTTTCTGGTAAAGCATTGGTAATTGGTATGTTAAGCAGGGCTTTCTTTGTTTCTTTTTGTCGTAATTTTTTTCTTTTGTATTTGAAATATGTATTATATACTATGTTTAGGATTAGAATAATTTAACTCTATTTATGGAGAAAGGAAATGGAAAATATAGATAGACGCAATTTTATTAGTACTCTTGGAGGTACTACCTTTTGCATGGGAATGGCAGGTGCCGAAAGCATAGGGGATAATATAAATAATAATGATATGTTTGCCTCAAAAGAAATTTTTAAAGAGGTGAAAGATATAGTTGATAAGACCTCTTTTGTGGATACGCATGAACATTTACCATCAGAATCTGAACGGATTGCGAATAAGAGTAATAGAGACAAAACACCTGCACCTGATATGGGCATGCTTTTTAGCCATTATGCGGATTCAGACTTACAGGTGGCTGGAATGAGTGATAAGGAATATAAAAAATTAACTTCGTGGGACTTATCTCCTCAAGAAAAATGGAGGTTGTTAGCACCTTATTATAATAGATGTAGAAATACAGGGTATTTATTATGTGTTCGGGAAAGTATTTTCGCTCTGTATGGAGAGGAAGACTTAAATGAAAATAATTGTGAGGAAATAAGTCAGAAGATAAAAGATGATATTCAGCCCGGTTTTTATCGTCGTATACTCAGAGATGTAGCGAATATTGAACATGCTCAAATCAATTGTCTTTCCAGTGGCACCTTTCGTGAAAGCGAACCTGCAACCGACCTTTTAAGTTTTGATTTATCAACGGTAGGCATTGCAAGTTCTATTTCTAAAATTGGAAACCTTAACAAGTTCGCAGATAAACCCATCAAAACATTAAAGCAAGCCCATGAGACCATTGAGCATATATTTGAACGATTTGGACCTAAGGCAATAGCCGTAAAAGACCAATCCGCTTATGGCAGACCCCTTTTTTATGAAAATGTAAAAGATGAAGATATTGAAATTATTTTCAAGCAATTTGTTCAAAAGCCATCTTCGTTAAAATATGAAGAACTCAAAGCCATCCAAGATAATCTATTTCGTAAATGTTTGCAATGTGCCACGGAATATAAACTTCCTGTCAAACTACATACCGGATATTTTGCAGGATACAATGGCATGGATTTATCCCGTGTTCGTAATAATCTTTGTGACCTGGTCCCATTAATCAAAGATTTTCCGAACACTACTTTTGTTCTTATGCATATTTCATATCCCTATCAAAATGAATTAATCGCCCTTTGTAAACATTACCGCAATGTCTATGCGGATATGTGCTGGTCCTGGATTATTGACCCTGCATCGGCGACACGATTTTTAAGGGAATTTTTAATGGCTGCTCCTGCAAGTAAAATATTTACTTTTGGAGGGGATTATATTCCTGTGGAATTGGTTCCTGGACATGCGCGAATTGCTCGCAAGGGTATTACACTTGCTATAACCCAACTTTTACAAGAAGGTTGGCTAAATGAATCCGATACACCTGCATTAATTCAGCGAATTATGAACCAAAATGCCCACGAAACTTTCGACTTACCCCGTGTCCTAAAAGCATATAAAGCATAAATTTTAATGGTGTCTATCCTTTGCACTTTCTGGAATCATGGGGTTAGCAATGGCTGGAGAATGGATAACCTTAATTCCGAAAATCTGGCAAAAGTTTTGAATATCTCTTTTGTTGTTGCCATAAAAAACTACTTGATGGAATCCCAATACATTTCTGCTTTCTTCAACATTATCCATCTTTATAGAAAAATGCGTTCTACAACCACCTGCTGGTGGAGTATTTATATTCTCTCTAACGACACCTGTATCAAGGATAAGTTCATGAGGGTTATTGAATCTTATGAGTGTAACAGGTTGTGCTTCTTTCCATTATGCCTGTAAAGAAACACCTATAAATGAAATTCACTTCCCGATGGAAATTCTGCTTGTATAGAACTTACAAGCATTGGAGAAACCGCAGGCAAGAAACAATTTCTACTTACTTTAAAACATTTACAAGACAAATCGTAAGAATGCTTTTCTTTCATAATAGTACTTTTTTGTAATATATTACTTTCGCTTACTTATAATAAATTATATGAAACCAATTCGAGAATACCAAGCAAAATTAAAATTTTTGAAATAAAATCCCGTGCTACTTTTGGGTTATCTATAGATAAACATGTAATTAAAACATTTTAAAAACTTAAGAATTTTAACTATACTCCTTATTGATATATACTCAAAGTAACCATTTTCACATTAAATTGAGGTAAATAAAAATGAAAAACATTTTTTCATCTTTATTTTTGTTTTTCTTCCCTTTATTTCTTCTTACCTTTCCATCCTTTACAGAGAATATCGCTTTAGGAGCAAAATACACATTGGACCCCGTTCCTAATTACACGAATTGTAAAGATGAATCTGATACCATTCAGCTTACCGATGGGAAGTATGTAGAAGGGCATTTTTGGACGCAACAAGGAACTGTAGGTTGGTCTGAAACAGAATTTGCAGTAATTACGATTGATTTAGGGAAAGATATGCCTATCTCTGGTGTTTCGTTTAGTACTGCAGGAGGTGTTGCTGGGGTAAAATTTCCTGATTCTATCGTAATTTTTACCGCAGGCGAGGATGGAATATTTCACGAAATTGGTGACCTGGTTAAATTAAACAACTCCAAAAATCCCGTGCCATCAGTGGGCTATGCTACCTATCGCTATACGACAGATAAACTTCAGACCCATGGCAGAAAAATTGCATTGTTAGTGTTTGGTGAACCTTACATTTTTTGTGATGAAATCGAAGTCTGGAAAGGGAAAGAAGAAGATTTATCCCGACCTTTACCCGGTATGGGCTTCAAAGATTTGAAAAAATATGTGGATAATGTAACCATACATAACTGTGTGAAAAAACGAATTGCAAAAGACATCGAAAAAGTTCAAAAAATAGTGGAGAATACAAAACGGGGGAAAAAGATACAAAAAGAAATGAACAAATTAACAAAAGAAATTGATACTTTGCCTATGGCATATTCAGAAGACTTCAAAACGATTTTCCCTATTAATTTCACACATGAAAAAGTGTTTAAACTATATGCAAGACTGTTGCAAAAAGAAGGATTAAAAGAACTAACAGTCTGGAGAAGTCATCCTTATCAATTTACGGAATTGTTTCCTTCTGTATCTGATATAAAATCCAATGACATAAATCAATTATGCATAAATATGATGCAAAACGAATTCCGTTCTACGACTTTTAATATCATTTCATCTAAAAATACTGAAGTATCTATTGAAATTTTTGGGATTCCTGAAGAATTAAGAAAAGAATCTATAAAAATTCAGAAGGTGCTTTGGACAGATACAAAGCGGTTGGAACCTGTGGCTTCTGCTTTAATGCCTATAAATGAAGAGAAAGGATTGTTTAAATTAAATGTTTTGGCAGGTTTAACGCAACAAGTATGGATAACTGTGTGTTCTAAAAATTTACCCCCAAATACTTATAATATCGAGATAAAGGTAAACCAAATTCGTTTACCAATGACCTTAAAAATCTATCCAATTCGCTTTCCTGACCGACCAACATTACATATGGGTGGTTGGGACTATACAAATGTCCCAAAATATTATGAAGTTACAGAAATAAATCGAACAGCTTTTGTAAATATGCTACGAGAATACTTCGTAGATTCCCCGTGGGCTACTTCTGTTGCTATGCCTTTTGGTTCTTATGACAAGTCGGGAACTATGACAACACCTCCGGATACATCCAATTTTGATGCATGGCGACAACTCTGGCAAGATGCCCGTCGGTATTGTGTTTTTTCCGCCGTTAGCAACAAACTCCAGCAATGGGAAATAGGAACACCCGAGTTCAATAAAGCAGTAGGGAATTGGGCAAAGTTCTGGGATAATTATATGCGTAATTTGGAATTAGACCCTTCACAATTAATTGTGCTATTAGTTGATGAACCCCATCAGGAACAGGAAGATACTATTATCAAAGCATGGGCAAAAGCGATTCATGATTCTGGGGCTGGTTTTCAGATTTGGGAAGACCCTACTTATAGAGACATGACAAAAGCCTTGCCTGATATGATTGCCGAATGTGATATTCTTTGCCCAAACCGACAACTATTTTATAAGTGCGGAGAAGATTATCGACAGTTCTTTATAAACGAACGAGATAAAGGTAAAAAACTTGAATTTTATTCATGTAGTGGTCCTATGCGTTTATTAGACCCTACCATTTATTGTAGATTGCAGGCATGGGACTGCTGGCGATATGGTGCGGAAGCAACCTATTTCTGGGCATTTGCTGATGCCGCAGGAAATCCCTCCTGGAACGAATATCTTAATAAACGACATGCTTATACCCCTCTGTTTATAGATAAAGATACGGTATATCCCGGCAAACATTTAGAAGCCATGCGTGAAGGTATTGAAGATTATGAATACCTCATTATGCTGGAAAAAGCATTAAAAGAAGGGAAAGGTTCAGAACAAGCACGAACCCAAGCAGAAGCCTTATTGCAAGAAACACGGGATATACTTCATTCTATAATGCCTGAAAGTGGAATTCTTTTCTGGAAGGATTTCAAACAACCCGAGATTATAGATAACATACGGGAAAAAATTCTCCAAACTTTATTATTGCTTACAACAAACAATTAATCTCTCACTCCTAAATATTTTATAACCAGATATAATAATTATTGTCTTATAAATTTGTTACCTATATAAAAAACAACATACAACTCCCATACAAAAACAATAAGAACAATAATACATAAAATAAAGAGCATTAAATTCTCCCATTCTATAATTAACTCATATAAATATAAATTCAATAATCTGTATTTTTTGTATAATCTTTCCCATTGTATTATTGTCTTATTTCACAAAAGGTAAGAAAATGAATGAGAGTTCTGAAAAAAATATTGTTTTATTTATTTCTACCTTAGGTTCTTTTTTAACACCCTTCATGGGTTCTGCAGTTAACATTGCCTTGCCCTCTATTGGCAAAGAGTTGGCGATGAATGCTGTTTTACTTAACTGGGTCGCAACCACTTACCTTTTATCTGCGGGAATTTTCCTTGTCCCTTTTGGTGCTCTTGGTGATTTATATGGTAGAAAACGAATCTTTTTATATGGGATTATCTTTTTTACTATTTCCTCTGTCTTGTGTTCCCTTTCTCCAAATGCTGCTCTTCTACTAATCTTTCGTATTTTTCAGGGGATTAGTGGATCGATGATTATGTCCACGGGTATTGCCATGCTTACTTCTGTTTTCCCTGCTGAAGAACGGGGTAAGGCTTTAGGTATAAACACCTCCGCCGTATATCTTGGACTTTCATTAGGTCCTTTTCTGGGAGGCATACTGACCCAACATTTAGGCTGGCGTAGTGTATTTTATATCAATGCACCTATTGGTCTTTTTGCTATTGCGATAATCCTATGGAAATTGGAAGAGGAATGGAAAGAAAACAAAGAAGGGAAAATTGATTTTGTAGGATTTGTTCTTTATGCTCTGTCTCTTACTTGTTTGATTTATGGTGTTTCTATCTTACCTCAAATACATTCTTTGCTATTTATCTTTATCAGTTTAGTGAGTATAATTGCGTTTATCTACTGGGAAACAAAGTTTAAAAACCCCTTATTAAATATCAAGCTTTTCCGAAATAATGTTGTTTTTACCTTTTCCAACCTGTCTGCTTTGATTAATTACAGTGCTACTTTTGGGATAGCCTTTATTTTAAGTTTGTATTTACAATATATTAAAGGTATAACGCCACAAAATGCAGGTATGATACTTCTCTTCCAACCTCTGACAATGACCCTTCTTTCTCCATTTGCCGGACGAATTTCAGACAAAATTGAGCCGAGAATTGTCGCTTCATCGGGTATGGCATTGACCACATTAGCCTTGTTCCTGTTTATATTTCTTAATAAAATAACATCTTTCTCATATATCATTGCGAATTTGATACTTTTAGGGATTGGTTTCGCTTTATTTTCTTCACCCAATACCAATGCAGTAATGAGTTCTGTAGAGAAAAGGTTTTATGGAGTAGCCTCAGGCACTTTAGGCACAATGCGATTAATAGGACAGATGATGAGCATGGGTGTTATCATGCTTATTTTTGCTATTCAAATCGGAAAAGTCCAGATTACCCCTGAACACTACCCTTCGTTTCTAAACAGTATGAAAACCCTTTTCACCATTTTTACTATACTCTGCTTCTTAGGCATCTACACCTCCCTTGCCCGCGGAAAGTTAAGGTAAATACCATCATTAATTGCGGATTAAAATGTCCAACTGTTCATTATAAGATTTTTCTCGTAACACTCTTACAATGCATGCAATTCAACCAAAATAGGTTTGGAACTATATACTACCTTTGGTAGAACAATCTTTTTCGTAGGGTCGGAAGTAAAGTTGACATCATTATCATTAACAGTTACTTTTTTAACATTATAGTTACCAGTACCTATGACAACCTTATCTTCTAAGCCTGCTGGGGCGTCTAATGTTACTGAAAAAATGTTCTTATCCTTATCCCATTTTTCAGAAATTCGTTTTCCCCCGAAAATGTGATAGGGCTCGTCAAGGGAAACGGCTCTAAAATAGAATGCTTTCATTTGTGACGGAGAAACTAAAATATTTTTTAAGAAGCCAACCCATTCGTCTTTATGAAGGATATTTACATCACTCGACAATGTATCATAAATTGCAATATGAGACTTGTTTGTTAACTGTTTCGTTAAGGTTTGCTCATAACCCGTTACAGAACAGTTCTGTTGAGTATCGGTTTTATTGGCTATTATTAGCAGGCAATCATCCGATACTCGATTATGGTAAAGAACAGCATAAGTTTCAGCAATGTTGGTTTTGAGTTCTATTAATGGGTCTGTTTCATACATACCTAAATAATATTGCATTAAATTATAGGTGTTTATATGATTTATCTCCTCCGGTTGGACACCTGCTGCGTAAGGGAACTTCTTACTCCAAATCCGCCAATCCACTGTGCAGTATTGTCCACCTCCTGTAAGCAAGTCAAAGGTATAGGCTGAGGCAGAAGGACATCGTTGGGTCTCATCATCCCCTATATACAGACAGCCATGCCCATACATGTTCGAAAACGAGCCAAAAGTTGCCCGAAACTCCTCAACGGATGTGAAATCGTAACCTTCACCAAAAAGATGCATATCAAATGGTGCAATCACGGGCAGGACAAAAGCCTTACTACAATGCTCTATCAAAACTACATGGGGTATTTTTTCTTTGAGTGTTACCCGCCGTCGCCAATTAACATCATGCAATTCTATTAAACAATCGTACACTTTCTGCGGATGGTTATGTTCCTTCCACCGCTTACAGTTAGGATATGCTAAATTATCATCAATATACATTCCATCCACAGGGTATCGTTCCATCATCTTCTTATTACATTCCATCCGATAATCTGCCAAACCATTAGGCGAAGCAAGGCAGGTAGCCATTAAATCACAAAACGAATCCATGCTTGCTTTATACCGTCCCCCATAGTTATAGCCTTCCCATTCTACCCATCGCCCTTCCTTAATTCGTTTCGATATTTCCGTGTCATGGGCGTACATCAGGTCTGCATTTGCCGTCCAGATAAATAACATCCCGGCATCATGCACTGTCTTAATAACACGGTCTAATTCACCTGCGGGGGGTCTTGGTTCTCCCGGGGGTCCTAAACGATGCATTTGAAATAATGTAAATCCTAACCGCGCCACTGTCCAGATTTCCTCATCCGTCGGATAAGGATATTTTTCGTCTCCAATCCAGATAAACATTCGCAAATCATGCCGACGCGGATGGGGTAAACGATTCGGTGCTACTGCCAAACCGATACGAAAAGTAAAGGGTTCCCCTGTTTTAAGGACATACGGTTCTCCCTTCTCTCCCACATGTATAATATGCTGATGAATATTGACGGAAACATCATCTCCTTGAATTGAATCTACCCGCACGGCTCCTGTGTCCAATTCCTGAGGTGAACGATAATAATCCCCCATATCCGTAAACAGGGCTAACGCAGACTTATTGCTGTATACCTCCAGACAAGATGTCGGCGTAAAAACACGGGCAGTCTCCCCTATTTTGGGTATTTCCCCTTGATAACAATCAAATCCATAAGTATCCCGCCGCTTATGGAGATAGTGAGTAAACAGCCCTTTTGCACCAATTTCATATCGTATCCCCTGCGTAAGATGCCAGTCCGAATCGGGTATTAATGTTATTTGAAACACAGCCACCCCATCATTATAGAAAATGCTTTTGATACGATAAGAAGTATCCGATTTAAATGTTCCCTCACTAATTAAAACTACCTGATTTTTATCATTCACATCTACCTTAGTTTCACATTTCCCATTTTTTACAAGATTTACATCATCAATCCACAAAGCCAATGGTTCAAGCAACTTCACTGCGATTGCCCCTTCTCGAACAACCTCAACATCCGTAACAACACCTGTTTTCCGTTCCACTACATAGCGGAAAGTAGGTCCTTGAATTACTATATTCTCTCCACCCTCATTACATACCAAATCCTCCGACGGCAACGGCTCCCGCAATACCTCCCTTATATACTTATTCATTTCCTCTGCAAAACAATAAAAAGATATAGAAAATAGGACAAACACTATAACATTTTTCATGAAATATTTCCTCTCACTTGTATTAATCTTAAATTTTGTAATAATCATATAAGGAAATAGATACCTAAAAACAATTTTACAGACTTTCCTGATAATTTGAAATTATGCGACATTCTTTTTATATAATATTATCCTGCGGTTGCCGGATCGCCTAATTGGTAGGGCACCTGACTCTGGATCAGGCTTGTCTAGGTTCGAGTCCTAGTCCGGCAGCCAATTTTATTTTAAATAACACAGATATTTGAAGCAGTTTCAATTTACATAGTAGTAAAATTTTAAAAAATTTGTTAATTCTAAAAAGTTTTTGTTAGAATATTTTTCCAATTAACTGGCCCCTTCATCTAGCGGTTTAGGATGCAGGATTCTCAGTCCTGTCACACGGGTTCGAATCCCGTAGGGGCTGCCATCTATTTTTAGAGTTAGAAATAAGCCATATCTAATGCGTATTCGATTACTCCTATTTAAGGGTTGTCCTTCAGGACCCAAGGCGGAAGAGGTTTTAAGACAGGTATTAGCCGAAGAAAAAATTTCCGAACCCATTGAAATTATTGAGGTATCGGACATAGCCACTGCTGTTCGTGAACATTTTTTGGGCTCTCCTACTATACAAATAAACGGACTTGATATTGAACCTTCTCGACAAAATGACACACCCTGCCATGGTTGCCGATTATATCGAACTTCGGAAGGAACCAGTGGTGTTCCACCGAAAGAACTCATTCGTTCTGCCCTTCACCGTGCTTTACAAAGCGAAAAATAATTTTTAATACAACCCTGCAAAGTGTATAATCCCTTTATTATCTATTCTCACACCTTAAACAGCAAGGAGATGATATTAATGACACGGAATATGATATTTACAATCCTATTACTTTGTATTCAGATAATTTCTTATGCAGATACAGCCCCTCTTTTGCCTACAGATGAAACACCCGAACAAAGAGAAGCACGATTACAATGGTGGCGAGAAGCACGATTTGGTATGTTTATCCATTGGGGTCCTGCCAGTGTAAATGGGACAGAAATCAGTTGGTCACGCATAGGGCATCCTCATGACATCCCCGGTATGGAAACCGTTCCACCTGAAATATACGATAATCTCTACAAAAAATTTAATCCAACGCAATTCAACGCCGATGAATGGATGCAATTGGCTAAAGATGCAGGTATGAAATATGTCGTATTTATCACCAAACATCACGATGGCTTTTCCATGTGGCACACAAAATTACGACCTGACTACTCCATAGCAGCAACTCCCTTCCATCGCGATATTTGTAAAGAGATAGCAGATGCTGCACATAAATATGGATTAAAATTAGGCTGGTATTATTCCACACGCGACTGGACACATCCCGATTACTTAGTTGGAGATAACAAGAAATATGATGAATTTTATCGCGGCCAAATTCAAGAACTGATAACAAACTATGGTCGAGTGGATATATTATGGTTTGACCATACCGCAGGTAATTGGGGTGATTATGATTTCAAAAGTCTCTTTGATATGCTTTATCGGCTTCAACCGGGAATTATTGTCAATAATCGAGCAGCCCGATTTATCCGCAAACCAGAGGATAAACCTACTCCTGAAATTGAGGCACTTACTCGAGGTGATTTTGATACCCCTGAACAAGAGATTGGCAAATATCAAAAGGACCGTCCCTGGGAATCATGTATCACCCTAACCGAATGTTCAAATGGTGGAGGTTGGTCATATAGACCTGATTGCCGAACGCGTTCTGCAAAAGAGTGTATTCAAATACTTGTGAACTGTGTTTGTGGTGATGGGAACTTGTTATTGAATGTAGGACCTATGCCTACAGGCGAAATTGCACCAGAACAGGTAGCCGTATTAAAAGAAATTGGTGCGTGGTTAGAAAAATATGGAGAAAGTATCTATGGAACGCGTGGAGGTCCTTTTATCAACGGCAAATGGGGCGGTTCTACATATAAAGAAAACTATGTTTACCTTCATATCCTTGAACATAAAAATAACTCACTTACCTTGCCGTCACCAAAATCTAATATTGTAAATGTTACTTCCCTTACGGGAGAACCCGTACAAGTTCAGCAAACCCAACAGAATTTGCAAATTGATTTTAAACTTTCACCGAACAACCCGATAGATATAATAATAAAACTCCAATTAGACAAACCTGCACAGGAAGAATAATAGCTGCTTTAATAAATTCGGCACGAGTGCTTCGACAGGATAAACGACTAATTACCTCTTATAAATAACTCTATCGAGCATAACTCCATTTTATAAATCTCTTCCATTTATTAAGGAAACAAAATCCTAATTTGTTTTCAAAAGTTCAATCTTTATTTGATAGAGGATATAAATATTACTAATAATACTATCATGCCAATATTTAATATACAGTTTTGAGTAAGGTATTTTTTATGTTTGTATTTAAAATATTCTCTCGTTTAATGGTTCTTTGGGTTATCCTTGCGGGAGTAATAGGTTATTTTTATCCACCTGCATTGACTATTTTTAAGCCATATAAAGACTGGTTTTTCATGTTTACAATGGCAGGGATTGGGGTTGTGCTAAGTATTGAGGATTTCATTCCCATAGTAAAGCGTCCTTACTGGGTATTGTTAGGAACAATGGCTCAATTTATAATTATGCCGTTATTGGGCTTTTTGCTTGCCAAAGGACTACAACTACCCCCCAATTTAGCAATTGGTGTAATTCTGGTTGGTTCTACGCCGGGAGCAATGGCATCCAATGTAATTTCCTACATGGCAGGGGCAGATGTGGCATACTCAATTGCATTGACAAGCACAAGCACTTTACTTTCTCCTGTACTCACACCCCTATGCACTTATATTTTCGGGAGTGTATATATTTCCGTGCCATTCTGGGATATGTTTATGAGCATTATAAAAATGGTAATTCTCCCGCTTATGATAGGTTTTGGAATTCGTTATTTGCTAAAAGAACGAATTAATCGCATTGTAGATATATTCCCTGCCATATCGTCTCTATGTATCGCATTTATTTGCGGATTGGTTGTAGCATTAAACGCAGACACATTCAAAGAAGTCTCTTTGTTAATTTTTTCCGCAGTAGTGCTACACAATTTTTTAGGGTTAGTTTTAGGATATGGTGCTGGGGTATTATATCGTTTTGATGAAAAACGAAGACGGACATTATCAATCGAAGTAGGTATGCAAAACGCAGGTTTAGGGACAATATTAGCATTGAACCATTTTTCTGCTGAAAGTGCCTTACCCAATGCACTATTCGCAACATGGTGCATCATTACAGCATCCGTATTAGCCGAACTATGGCAATGGAAAAATAGAAAAAGCCAACAAATTAACAATGAAAGTTAGATAACTTCTCTGGTATATATAGGATAGATTTTAAAATATTCTTTGATAGTTAGTAATATGATAAACATAATAATTAGATTAGTATGAACACAACAGAAAGACTAAATACAGCAAAAAAAGTAATCTTAGAATAGGTACAGAAAAGAGGATTAAAAGTAGAAGAATTGCTTTTATTCGGAAGTCGGGCAAAAAATAACTTACAAAGGATAGCGACTGGGATTTTTTTGTATTATTGATAGAGACATTGATATTCATCAAAAAAAGATATTATTAGGTTTATCTGTAGAAAATTATCTGATTATAAAATGCCTACGGATATGGTCATTCAATCACAATTAGAAGTTGACGGTCTAAAAAATAATACGGGCTACCTGACATATTATATTCTGGAAGAAGGAATAAAAAATATACATGAAGAGACTGTCTTAAATTAAGTTTCTCTATGGTAGAATACTAAAGGTCTAAAATTCTTAGGGAGAATTAAGTATGAAAAACATTATTTTATTAACGCTTCTTTTTATTTTCTGGGCTCTATTTTGTCAGGCACAACCGACAAATTATCCGGATTGCTACGATGAGGTCTGGAACACACCCGGTCGGAATTCATCCGATTCAATGCCTATTGGTAACGGGGATATAGGTGCCAATGTATGGACAGAAGAAAATGGTGATATTGTAGCATTAATTAGCAAAACGGATGCCTGGGATGATAATGGTCAGCTATTAAAATTGGCTCGGGTTCGTTTTCAAATCACACCATCGTTAACAGGGACAAATGCAAATTTCTCGCAACATTTACACCTTCAACATGGCACTATTGAGATACAAGGGAACAACGGAAAAACAATGGCTGTATTCCGTGTAGATGCCAATAGACCTGTGGCTGTTTTTAATGTAGAGAGCCAAAAGAATGTGGATTTAAAGGTAATATTAGAAGTATGGCGAACAAAACCTCGTAACTATACAGAGGACGAAGTAAATCAGAGTAGTTTAATCCAAAAAACCGATGAGGGGGTTATATACCCGGATGTAGTGTTAGATAATCCACCTTTCCCAGGATTGGCAGTATATCATCAAAATAATCATTCCATTTGGGGCTACTCAATGGACTTACAGGGATTTGGCGAATACAAAAATAAATTTACTGACCCACTCCTAAATCGAATTTTCGGTTGTGCCATTTGGTCCAGCAATTTAAAAAAGGTGGATACATTTACATTAGAAGGCAAAGGCAGGAATAATTACACGGTGTATATTTTGGGAAAGACCATACACCCATCAACCCCTGATGATTGGGTAAAGTCCATAGCGAAAGAATATAAGGACATCTCGAATATTGCAGAAGAAAAAGCATTTGAACAGCATAAAGACTGGTGGCGAAACTTCTGGCAAAGGAGTTGGATTGTCGCAAGTGGCGATAAAGATGCAGAGTGGATTAGCAAGGTATATGTATTACAACGCTGGATTACTGCATGCGGTAGTCGAGGCACATATCCCGTAAAATTTAACGGCTCTATATTCACAGTAGAATGGCGTGAAGGTGATGAACTTAAATCCGACCCGGACTATCGGCGTTGGGGTGGTGGTTATTGGTGGCAAAATACACGATTGCCTTACTGGCCGCTGTTATCTTCCGGTGATTTTGACTTAATGAAACCCGTATTTGACTTATACATAAGTGTAATACCAATCAGCAAACTACGGAGCAAAGTCTATTGGAATTGTGAAGGTATTTATATGCCAGAAACCATATACCCCTGGGGCTTGCTACGCAACCGTGATTATGGATTTGACCGAACAGGGTTGAAAGTAGGCGAAATCACCAATCCATATATCCGCTGGATTTGGGCAAGTGGTCTGGAATTAACTTTAATGATGCTGGATTACTATGACTTTACAAAGGATGATGTATTTCTGAAAGAAATCCTACTCCCTTATGCCCGTGAGATAATCCGATTTTTTGAGACCCGTTTTACAAAAGATGAACAAGGAATGTTAGTTATCCATCCTGCACAAGCAGTGGAAACCTATCAGGAAGGTGTAACAAACGATACGCCTACCGTTTCTGGCTTACATGCTGTCTTACCACGATTGATAGCATTAAACTCCGTAGAAATTTCAACCGATGAAAAATCCCGATGGGAACAATTATTAAAATCTATTGTGCCTGTACCGATTAAAGATGGACGAATTCAGCCAGCATGTATATTTAATCCCAAACGCGGAAATGTAGAGAATCCAGAGTTATATGCAGTTTTCCCGTATCGTATCTTTGCTATCGGCAAACCTAATATAGAAATAGCCGTTGAAAGTTTCCAAAAACGGCATGCAAAAGATTTTCACGGTTGGCAACAGGATGCTATTCAAGCAGGATTTTTAGGGCTAACAGATGAAGCAAAAAAGATGTTAATTGCTAATTCTTATCGCAAACACAATGGCTCGCGTTTCCCTGCGTTTTGGGGACCCAACTACGACTGGATACCTGACCAATGCCATGGCGGAAATTTGATGACTACCTTGCAATCCATGCTTTTACAGTGGGATGGGGATAAAATTTATTTGTTCCCGGCATGGGACAAGACTTGGGATGTAGAATTTAAACTTCATGCCCCATATAACACACAAGTGCATGTTATTTTTAAAGCAGGCAAGATACAGACATTACAGGTTACACCTCAGGAAAGAAGTAAGGATATTATTATTTGCTTAAATTAAAAATAGAAATTGGAAGATAAGTATATACAGTCTGTATATTAGGAATTGTGTTTACTTTACGGAGTAGAGAGTTTTGCGAATGTCTTTTTTTAATTTCTGTTAGTTCGTGCCATTCGTGAAAACTAATTTTTAAACCAATTTTATGTTATAAACCCAGAGATGAACCATGCGGAATATGAATTTTAGAAATATTTATTTTTCTTCTCATTTATGTTTATATTATCTTTGTCTAAAATTCTAAATCAGGTTAAAGGATACTGAAAATTTCTATTTATCCTTTTCATCTTTCTGTGCTTTATAGGTTTTAAATTCTTTAAAAAACCTTTTGACTTTTTTGAAAAAAATGGTATAATTTTAATAAAGTTGTGAATAATCATAATGAAAGGAAACCA